>CACZOT010000118.1 GCA_902782795.1 uncultured Eubacteriales bacterium
ACAAGTCTCTCTTCGAGGAGGCCGGCATCACCTACTTCTACACCCTCATCGACGATGCCGTGGCGCGCGCCGTGCGCTCCAAGGGCGGGTTCGTCTGGGCCATGAAGAATTACGACGGCGACGTCATGAGCGACATGATCTCCGCGGCCTTCGGCTCTCTGGCGCTGATGAGCAGCGTACTCGTCAGCCCGGACGGCTGCTTCGAGTACGAGGCGTCCCACGGCACCGTCACGCGCCACTATTACCGCTATCTCAAGGGCGAAAAGACCTCCACCAACCCCATCGCCACCCTCTGGGCCTGGACGGGCGCCTTGCGCAAGCGCGGCGAACTAGACGGCGCGGCGGACCTCGTGCGCTTCGCCGACGCCCTGGAGAAGGCCACCCTGGATACCATCGCCGACGGGATCATGACCGGGGATATGGCCGCCCTCAGCGAGAGCCATCCCCAGGGCGTGGACAGCGAGACCTTCCTGCGCGCCATCGCCGAGCGCGTCGCCCTCTGAGCGATGGAGAACGAAAAGGTTTTCGCCATGCGCTTCGGCGACGTCTACCGGGCGTTGATCAATAAGACTCTGCGCAAGGGCCGCACGCGCGAGGAGGCGGACGCGGTCATCGCATGGATGACGGGATATACCCCCGAGCGGCTCTCTTCGCTCGCGGACTCGGATCTCACCTATGGGGATTTCTTCCGCCATGCGCCGCGCCTGCACCCGAACCGGGAGAAGATCGCCGGCGTGGTCTGCGGCGTGCGCGTCGAAGCGGTCGCGGATCCCCTGATGCGGGAGATCCGCCGCCTGGATAAGCTCATCGACGAGCTTGCAAAGGGCAAGCCGTTGGAAAAGATCTGCCGAGCCACATAGCCGCATTCACAAACCGCCCGCGGGGAGAGCGAACTCCGCGGGCGGTTCATTTGGGTCTGCCCGCGCGCGACGCGCCTGTATCGTGCATAGATTCGCGACCCGCGAGACCGTATCTTCGTGTGCCTCTCATGATGTGCCGGCATTTGCTCTCCGCTCGTCCATGCCGTACTGGCCCGGTATCCTCTCGGTCTCCTGACACAGCTTAGGATGCGGTCCGGCGCGTCGCGCGGGGTGGCCGCAGGCCGTCCCGAGCGGTGCGCCGGACCACAGGGCGGCGACGTAAGCGCGCGGGCGAAGCCCGTGCGCGGCGTCGCGCAGGCGTTCTTCCATTACAGCTATAGCGGTATAAATACGAAGCGCGTCCCGTGGAAAGATCCACGGGACGCGCCTTGCCAAATACAGAGATCCGCTTATTTCTGGATGGCGTTCAAGGCGTCGATCATGGCATGCATGGCCTCGGCGGTGAACTGATCCGGCGCGAAGCTCATCAATCCATGCAGGGGCATATAGCGCATCATAGCCTTCATCATATCGTCACCACCCTCGCCCATGGCGCTGGCATCGCCGCCTCCGAAGCTAGCCATGCCCTGGAGCAGCTGCGCGAGAACCTGATCGGAGCCGGGGATCGAAAGCAGATCCCCGAAGGTGGTATCGGGAGTGACGCAGATCGGGACGGGCTTTTCCGCGGCCAGCTCGACAGCCGCGCGGCAGCGGATATCGCGCGAGGACTCTCCGACGCGGATCTCATACGCGCCGCTCTCGGCGTACCAATCGTGCTTGGCGGTGCTCCAGTAGGAGAAAGCGCGCCGCTCGAGGCGGAAAATCACCGTCTTGGTCTCGCCAGGCGCGAGGGCAATCTTTTCAAAGCCCTTGAGCTCCTGCTCGGGCCGGGAAATCCCCTTGTGCGCGCTGGCCACGTAGAGCTGCACGATCTCCTTGCCCGCGCGTTTTCCGGTGTTGGTCACGTCCACCGAGACTTCCACGGCCTCGTCGAGCGCGGGCTTCGCGTTCTTCACGCGCAGGTTCGCGTATTCAAAGGTGGTGTAGCTCAAGCCGTAGCCGAAGGGATAGCGCACGGGCATCCTGCGCGCGTCGTACCAGCGGTAACCGACGTAGAGCCCCTCGGAGTAGACGACCTCGTCGCCGTCGCCCGGGAAGGAAAGATAGGAGGGGTTGTCCTCCAGGCGCAGCGGGAAGGTCTCGGCGAGCTTGCCGCTGGGAGACGCCGCGCCGAAGAGCAGATCCACCGTCGCGCCGCCCACGGCCTGGCCGCCCAGGTACATCTCCAGGAAGGCCTGGACCTTGTCGGCGAAGGGTAGTTCGACGGGAGAACCGTTGTGCAGCACCACGACGACCTTGCCGTTCACCTTGCAGACCTCGTCGATCAGGCGCAGCTGGTTCTCGGGCAGGCGCATGTGGGAGCGGTCGAAGCCCTCGGATTCAAAGGCGTCCGGCAGGCCGATGAACAGCACGGCCACCTCGCTCTCCCGGGCCAGGGAGACGGCCTCGGCCAGGAGATCCTCGTCCGGGCGGTCCTTCGCGCCGTCAAAGCCCTGGGCATAGGCGACCTTGGCCACGGACGCCACGGCCTGAAGAGCACCGGTGACGCGGTAGGCGTTGATGCGGGAGCTGCCGCCGCCCTGATAGCGCGGCGTCTGGGTGTAAGCGCCGATGAAGGCGATCTTCTCGCCCGCCCGGAGGGGCAGCAGTCCGCCGTCGTTCTTGAGGAGCACGGCCGTCTCCCGCGCGACCTTGCGGGCGAGGTGGTCCTGCGTCTCGAGGGAGAAATCCGGATCCTTCCTGCGGTTCTCGACGAAGCGAGTGATGATGTTCAGCACGCGCCCGGCGGCCTCGTCCACGGTCTCCTCCGGCACGCGGCCGTCGCGCACAGCCTGGCAGAGATCGGCGTCGGCCTTCGGGCCCAGGGCGGGCATGGCCACGTCCATGCCGGCGATCACGCTCTTGACGTGGTCGGCGCAGGCTCCCCAATCCGTGACGGTGAAGCCCTCGAAGCCCCACTCCTCGCGCAGGAGCTGTCGCAGGAGATACGCGTTCTCGCTGGCGTAAGTTCCGTTGACCTTGTTGTAGGAGCACATCACCGTCCAGGGCTTGCCCTTCTTGACGGCGGTCTCGAAGGCGGGCAGGTAGATCTCCCGCTGGGTGCGCTCGTCCACCACGGCGCTGGTGGACATGCGGCGGTGCTCCTGGTTGTTCATGGCGAAGTGCTTGAGGCTGGTGCCCACGTTCTTGCGCTGCACGCCCTGGATGTGCGCCGCCGCCATTTCGCCGGCGAGGAAGGGATCCTCGGAGAAATACTCGAAGTTGCGGCCGCACAGGGGCGAGCGCTTGATATTCGCGCCCGGGCCCAGGATGACGGCGACGTTCTCCTGCTGGCAGATATCGCCCAGGGCCTCGCCGACCTGACCGAGCAGTTCCCTGTCGAAGGAGCAGGCCAGGCCCGCGGCGGTCGGGAAGGCGGTGGCGGGCACGCTGGCGTTCAGACCGAGATGGTCCGCCTCGCCCGCCTGTTTGCGCAGGCCGTGCGGGCCATCCGTGACCATCACGGAGGGCACGCCCAGCCGTTCCACGCCCTTGAGGTTCCAGAAATTCAGGCCGCTGAGGAGCGCGGTCTTCTCCTCCAGCGTCATTTGGGAAAGGATCGCCTTGACATCCATATCGATTATCCCTCCGTTAAATGCGTTGTCCCTTTTGATTATATCGGGCCTCGCTCGCCAATGTCAACAGACAAAAAAGCGGGCCCCAGGCCCGCTTTTTTGTTTTAGCGTTCGATGTACTGTTCCCGCTCCGCGCCGACCGAGATATAGCGCACGCGGCAGCCCACGGCCCTTTCCAGGGCGAGGACGTAGCTCTGCGCGTTCCCGGGCAGGTCCTCGAAGCGGCGGCAGGCGGAGATGTCGCACTTCCAGCCGGGCAGCTTCTCATAGACGGGCCTGGCTCTCTCCAGGCGGTCTCCCACGGGGAATTCCTCCGTGCGCTCGCCGTCGACATCGTATGCGACGCAAACGGGGATCTCCTCCATGTAGGAAAGCACGTCCATCTTCGTCAGGGCGATGCAGCTGGCGCCCTGCATGCGCGTGCCGTAGCGCGAGGCCGGGATGTCGAACCCGCCCACGCGGCGCGGGCGGCCCGTGGCCGCGCCGTACTCGCCGCCGGCCTGGCGCAGCGCCTCGGCCTCGGGGCCGAACATCTCGCAGACGAACGGGCCCTCGCCGACGCAGGTGGAATACGCCTTCATGATGCCGATGGATTCGTCCAGCCGCAGGCCCGGCACGCCCGCGCCGATGGGCGCGTACGCGGCGATGGTCGAGGAAGACGAGGTGTACGGGAAGATGCCGAAATCGATATCGCGCAGAGCGCCCAGCTGCGCCTCGAACAGGACGTTCTCTCCCCTGCCCGCCGCCTCGCTGAGCAGGGCGGTCGTATCGCAGACATAAGGCGCGAAGGGCATGCCGTATTGCTCCAGCCAGGCCATCGTCTCCCCGACAGTGACGGGCTCGGCCTTGTAGCCTCCGGCGATGGTGAGGTTCTTCCACTCGAGGAGTTCCTCCACCTTTCCGCGCAGGGTCTCCGGGTGGAGAAGATCCGTCATGCGCAGGACCTTTTTCATGTACTTGTCCGCGTACACGGGCGCTATGCCGCGGCGCGTGGAGCCGAACTTGCGGTCGGCGAGGCGGTCCTCCTCCAGGCAATCGAGCATTTTGTGGTACGGCATGCAGATGACCGCCCGGTCGCTGATGCGCAGGTGTTCCGGGCTGACATGGATCCCCTTTTCGCGCAGGCGGGAGACCTCGCCGGAGAGGTGCTCCACGTCGATCACCATGCCCGGGCCCATGACGTTGACCGTGCCCTCGCGCAGGATGCCGGAGGGCAGGAGGTTCAGGACGAACTTGCCCCGCTCGTTGACGACGGTGTGCCCGGCGTTGTTGCCGCCCTGATAGCGCACCACGTATTTGTAGTTTTCCGAGAGCAGATCGACCATGCGGCCCTTGCCCTCGTCTCCCCAGTTGATGCCGACGACTGCCGTGAACATTTGTTTTTTTCCTCCCTTTTCGCGGGAATGGTCCTTTGGCCTGTTTATACGTTTACCTGAGCTTCCGCGCCCAGCAGGTCTTTGTTTTGCTCGAGAACGGGGCGCACGAAGGCGGAGAGGAAATCCTCCGTCTGTTCAGGCGCGCAGCCCACGAACTTGCGGATATCGAGGATATCCCGCAATGTCTCCTCGTCCAGATGGAAGCGCTCGTCGGAAAGCAGGTGCTCGAGCAGGTCGTTGTCCTTGCCCTCGAGCTTGACCTTCTCCGCGGCCAGGCGGGAATAGCGGCGGATGGCCTCGTGGAGCTCCTGGCGGTCGCCGCCCAGCTCCACCGCGCGCATGAGGATGTTTTCGCTGGCGATGAAGGGCAGCTCCTCGTCGATGTGGCGCTTCATGACGTTGGGGAAGATGGTGCCGCCGCGCAAAACGTCGATCACCAGGGTGAGGATGGCGTCGCAGGCGAGGAACGCCTCCGGGATGGCGATGCGGCGGTTGGCGGAATCGTCCAGGGTGCGCTCGAGCCACTGGGTGGCGGCGGTGACGGCGGCGTTCTGCTGGTCGGCGATGATGTACCGCGCCAGGGAGACCACCCTCTCACAGCGCATGGGGTTGCGCTTGTAGGCCATGGCGGAGGAGCCGACCTGGTCGGAGGTGGAGGGCTCGTCGAACTCCTTGAGGTGGGCCAGGAGCCGCAGATCCGTGGCCAGCTTTGAGCAGCTCTGCGCGATGCCGCCCAGGACGTTCAGCACGAACGAATCCACTTTCCGCGTGTAGGTCTGGCCGGAGACGGCCACGCAGGCCTCGAAGCCCATCTTCGCGGCGATCTTCCGCTCCAGCTCGCGCACCTTTGCGCTGTCGCCCTCAAAGAGCGCCAGGAAGCTCGCGCCGGTGCCGGTCGTGCCCTTGCAGCCCAGGAGCTTGAGATCGCGCAGCTCGTATTCGACCCTGTCCAGATCCATGAGCAGATCCTGCAGCCAGAGGGTCGCGCGCTTGCCGGCGGTGGTGGGCTGGGCGGCCTGGAAATGGGTGAAGCCCAGGGCGGGGACGTCCTTGTTTTTTTCGGCGAAGGCGGCGCCGGCGTCGATGGCGTTCACCAGGAGCTTTTTGATCTGCTCCAGGCCCTCGCGCATCTGGATGACGTCGGTATTGTCGCCCACGTAGCAGCTGGTCGCGCCAAGGTGGATGATGGGCATGGCCTTGGGGCAGAGGTCGCCATAGGCGTGCAGATGGGCCATGACGTCGTGGCGCAGGCGCTTTTCGTAGGCGGCGACGGCGTCGTAATCGATCTCGTCGATATGCTCGCGCATCTGGGCGATCTGCTCCGCGGTGATGGGCAGGCCGAGCTCCATCTCGCTTTCGGCCAGGGCGATCCAGAGCTTGCGCCAGGTGGTGAACTTGTGGTCCGGAGAGAAGATATACTGCATGCGCTCGGACGCGTAACGGGAACAGAGCGGGCTCTCGTAGGTGGGCTTCGAGGCGATCATACTGTTTGAAGGCTCCTTTCGTGCCGCCGGAGGGAGCCGGCGGATGGATCTTGCCGAAAGATATGATAGCGCCTTTTTGTTGCCTGTACACGCACGTTCGGCAAAAACCCGAAATTTTACGCACGGAAGGCGAAAATCGTTCGACGCAAAACGGGAGGCGCGGGCGGATCCGCCCGCGCCTCCCGGCCGCGAAGAAAGGATGGTCAGCGAACGATGGCCCGGAGCTCCTCCATGGTCAGCTCCTGGTCCGGCTGGAAAGCCGGGGAGTTCATGTATTCGAGGATGCTGCGCGTGAGGGCGCGCGCCTCGGGATACGCCCGGTTCTCGCACAGGCCCATGCCGCTGAGCACGAGGGAGCCTTTGCCCACGCGCGCCTCCATCAGCATGGCCAGGGAGCGCATGCGCGCGTAGCAATCCAGCCCCGTGACGATGGCTTTGCGGCCCTTGGGCAGCGGGAAGGCGCGGCCCAGGCACATCGGCCACCACTGCCAGTTGGTGTGGCCCTCGGTCGGGAAGGAGGCGAACGCCGGGTGCGACGGATCCATCATGAGGCCCATAAAGCCGGATTGCATCGAGAACGTGCCCACAGACCAGAAATCCGTGGAGAACTGCGCCTGAACGGAGCCGGGGAAATGCTCCTCGCCGGCGTCCGCTGCGGCGGGGGCTTCCTGCCCCTGCATCATGGCCTCGAGCGCGGCCTGGGCCTTGGCGAAGCGCTTCGGGTCCACGGCCGTGGGCGTGAGGAACACCTTCCGCCCCGCCTCCAGGGCCGCGAAGGCCTCCCTGGCGCTCTGGGTGACGAGCACGTCGCCCGCGGGGATCTCCTGGTTTTCCGTGTAGACCCAAACGGGATACGCGTTCTTCTCGCCGCCCAGCTCGACGACGAGATCCAGGCGCGCGGGAGCGGCGATCCCCTCCAGCGGGAAGACGGCCTCCCCCGCCTCGGTGAGTTCCCCGCTGGGGAAGACCCGCTCGGAAAGCGCGGCTTCTGCGACGGTCTCGCCGCCGCGCATCAGGCGCACGACGCCCGCGCCGCGCCTCTCCCCACGGCCGTAATTGGCAAAGCGCACCGGCACGCGCAGCTCCTCCGAGGTGGTGTAGGTGTACTTTTCCAGGAGCGCCAGGGGCAGCGCCGCTCGGAAGAAGGCGTGGAAGCGCTCGGGCTGGGCGAAGGAATAGGGCTTGGGCCGCAGGTGCGCGTTCAGCATGCCCACCAGGGCCGTGCCCTGGCCGGGGAAATCCTGGATGCCCAGGAGCGAGAGGCCGCTCATCTCCGGCGTGCGCAGGATGGATTCGACCTCTTCGCGATACCCCAGGAGCGAGAGCTCGCCCGTGGCCTCGACGCGCCGCTTCCAATCGTCCGCGAAGCCCATGGCGCGCACGTTGGCCTCGATCCAGCGGTAGTTGTCCGGGCGGGTGACGCCCTTATGGCCGTCCCACTCGGCGAAGTCCGGCAGGACCTCGTACTGCCCCACCTCGAAGCCGAAGACCGGGCCCTGATACTCCGCGCGCAGTTCTGCGATCTCGGCGCTGAAGTTCTCTTTGGCGCTGGGATACTTCTCGTTGAGATAGCCCACCATGCCCGCGCTGGTGGCGCGCAGGTTCTTCTTACAGTAGCGGTGGGAGGCGTAATAGCCGCTCTGCGGGTTCGGGCCGATGGAGCCCAGGTACGGGTTGGAGGCCTCCTCAAAGAGGCGGGTGGGGTCCATCTCCCGGGCGCGGTTCAGGAGGAGGGTCATGCGGCGGGTGCCGAGCGCTCCGCAGCCCAGCTCGTTGCCGAAGGAGAGCATCACGAAGGAGGGGTGGTTCGCCAGGGCGCGCAGGACCTCCCGCAGCTCCATCCGGTAGTAGTTCCAGCTCTTTTCATCCTCGAAGGCCGTGCGCGGGTTCCAGTGGGAGAGCTCCGGCTCCATGAGCATGCCCATCTCATCGGCGGCGGCAAAGGCGGCCTCGGGCGGGGTGTGGGAATGGAAGCGCATCATGTTCACGCCGTAGGAGCGGAACATGGCCAGGACTTCCTTCCAGCCCTCCACGGTCATGGGCATGTGGCCCGTCTCCGGGAAGACGCAGCAGTTGGCCTCGCTGCGGATGAAGATCCTGCGCCCGTTGAGGACGAGACGCCCGTCCTTGGCGCCGAAGGTGCGCACGCCGAAGCGGACGGCTGTTTCCTCCAGGCCCTCGCCGGAGACGGCGGCGGTGTAGAGATTGCCCTCTTCCTCGTCCCAGCGGCGCACACCGGCGCTGTAGCGGACGCCCTCGGCCCGCAGGCAGGCGCGCCCGGCGGGCAGGTCGTATTCGATCCGCGCCGGGGCGTCGAAGGCCTCGCTCGCGACGGTCAGGCTGCCTTTTTTCGGCGCGGCGAGGTCCAGCTCGACCTCCACCGCGACGCACTCCTCGCCCGGATACACGCGCGCGGCGGCGATGAAATCGCTCCGCTCGACAAGGATCTCCAGCCGCCCCAGGAAGCCGCTCCAGTTGGTCTGGGTCTCGTCTGTAGCGGCGGAGGAGAAGACGATGGCGTCGCGCGGCCAATCCGGATAGGAGTTGTCGCTGGTGAGCTCGAGCGCGTTGGTCCCCGCTTGGAGGAAAGGAGTGATCTCGAAAATGTAGGGCGTGGAGACGGAGCCCTGCTCCAGGCAGGGGACCTCCCGCCCGTTGACGCGCAGGCTCGCCTTGCGGCTGCGCTCGGCGAAAAGGAGATAGCGCTCGCCCGTCTTCGGCTCGAGCTCGATCTCCCGCGTGAAGAAGGCGGGGCCCTCATAGGTGAAGTTGCGCGTCAGCCTCGTGCGGATGACGGGCTTTGTGAGGATATCGTCCTCCTTCCAGCCCACCTCGCCCGAATTCCAGACGGTGCCGTCGTCGCCGGAAAGGCTGCCGACGTCCGCGGCCTTCCAGAGGTTGTCGCCCGCGTCCGGGAAGCCGATGCCGTTCTCGTCCAGTGTGCCGGGGAGGACGGCCTCGCGCGCCTCCAGCCCCTCGATCTTGCAGAGCCACTTGCCAGCCAGGTCGATAATCCTTGCCATAGGGAGTTCCTCCTTTGGTGTTCGATGCGGGAAAACGCCAGGAGGAGAGGACATCTTCCTCTCCCCGGGCGCGCGTTCGTTTATCTGTCAAGGCCGTTTTCGCGCAGAAGGATCGCGCCCTGATGGGCCGGATCCTTCTCCAGGATCTCTCCGACCAGCGCGGCGGCCTCCTCCCTGCGGCCCAGGCCGTGCAGGCCCAGGGCGCGCAGATAGCGGCAGTACTGATCGTTGCGCTTTTGCAGCTCATCCTGGAAGACGTCCGTCTCCGGCAGGGACACGGCGAAGTAATCCGGCGTGGCCTTGTCGAAGATGTGCCTCTCGCCAAAGGCGATCAGCTGATGATACGCTTTGCGGGCGCGGGCCGTATCCCCCAGGGCCTCGCAGGCGCGGCCGATCCAGTAGATGTAATCGGACGGCTGGTCGTTATAGTAGAGGGCGGCGGCGGGCTCCATATCGCCCGCGGCGGCCAGGCGGTACGCCGCGGCGGCCTCGTCCTCGCGGCCCATGGCGCGCAGGGCCTCACCGCGCAGGAAGTGGGCCTCGTTGTCCGGCACGTTGGGCAGCTTGCCCTCGCCGAGGTTCTCCGGGTAGGTCAGGCTGGCCTCGAGGAGCGGCAGGGCCTCCTCCGCCTTGCCCGAGGCGATCTTCTCCCGCGCGGTCTGCCAGAGGGCGGCGCGGTACTGACCGCTCGCCTTGCCCTCGCCGCCCTCCCAAGGATGGAAGCGGCGGCTCTCCAGGAGGGAAAGCGCCTCGGCGCAGCGGCCGCTGTCCACAAGAAGGACGATATAGCGCAGAGTCAGAGCGTCGCGCAGCGCCACGACATCCCTCTTCGCCTCCAGCGCGGCGAGGCGCTCGGCCACAGGCGCGGCGAGGATCTCGGCGAGCTGATCCGCCTCGAGGAGGAAGCGGGGCTCCTCCGGCGCGAGGCGCACGGCCTCGGCCATCTCGCGGCGGGCGGCATCGGCGTCATGGCGGCGGTTCCAATAGGCCACTGCGAGGTTGCGGTGCGTCATGGCGAATCCCGGCCTGGCGGCGGCGCTGCGCTCCCAACAGGCGACGGCGTCGGCGTAGCGCTTGCGGTCGTAGAGAAGGCACCCCAGGTAGTACGCGGCCATGGGCGCTCCGTTCAGGATCCGCTCGGCGGCCTCCAGGATGGCGATCTCCTCCACGCGGTTGGGGAAGACCCAATCGGGCGAAGCTTCCTCGCCCCGGCGGGCCAGGGCGCGCGCGGCTTCGGTATCGCCGCCCTTTTCGGCGCAGAAAGCGCGGTAATAGTACACAAGCGGCTTTTCCTCCGCGCAGGCGGCGAGGACGGCCTCGGCGTCCTCCCAGAGCCCCTCGGCCATGTAGGAAAGCGCCAGCGCCAGATGGTTCTGCTCCGCTCCGCGCGTTCCGGCGAGGAAGGCCTCGCGGTCGCCCTGCTCGAAGAGGGCTGCGTGGTCCAGAGGATCGATGGCGAGAGTCTCCGCGGCGAGGGCGCGATTGTCTCTACCGAGCTTGCGCAGCATGGCGGCGCGCAGGCCGCGGGCGCGCAGGCTGTGCCAGTTGCGCAGCTGCGCCTCGCAGGCGAATTCCAGGGCCTGTTCGTATTCCCCGCGCCGGGCGGCGATGCAGCCCAGGTGGTAGAAAGCCGGGCCCTGCGTCTCAGCGGACCAGGTGGCCTTGTAGAAGGCGTCGAATGCCTCGTCCTCGCGGCCGAGGGCGTCCAGAGCCAGGCCCTTGTGGAAGTAGCAGGAGCCCTCGTAGGGATTGGGGGTGTATTTGGTCTGGCGCGCGACGGCCTTCTCGAAGCAGCTCAGCGCCTCCGCCGCCTGTCCCCGGCGCAGAAGGAGCATGCCCAAGCCGTCGTTCAGGCGGATATCTCCGCCATCGCGGCGCAGGCCCTCGCGGTAGTAAGCCTCGGGATCATAGGAGGCGTGGCGGTACTGCTCCAGGTGCCGCGCGGCGAGCAGGAGCTCCTCGGCGGAGCCCATCTCCTCCGGAGCGCGCATGGCCTCGGCCGGAGAGGGCACGGGACGCAGGGGCTGCGGGCGCTTGTCGTAGGAAACGAGCTCCCGCCCCGCGCATTCGACGGTCACGCGATAGCAATCATCCGGCTTTCCCGCGGCGAAGGAGGCGGCGAAGCACTCCTTCGGGGAGAGGTCCGCATTTCCTTCCCAGAGGGTCTTCCCGCCCATGGTCACGCGGATCGCCGCGCCCGGGAACGCCCCGGTGGCGTACACGCGCAGCTCGGCCCCGCCGTTCTCGTTCACATATAGGGCGACGGCGCAGTCCCGCGTGGCGTTGCCCACGCGCCCCACGCCCTTGTAGGGCATGAAGTACTGCACGAAGGTCTTCTCCTCGTGGGGCTTGAGCCAGGTGAAATCCGGCTGGTTGTCGGCGAACACGCCAGTCATGAGCTCGATGTATGGGCCGTCGGCGTCTGTGAGGTTACGGTCCCAGGAGCGGCCGAAATCGCCGTTGCCCCAGGTCCACTGCTTCTTGCCCGGGGAGACGTGGTGGTC
>CACZOT010000119.1 GCA_902782795.1 uncultured Eubacteriales bacterium
CACTCCCCTCAGCGGGTCACCGCCGTCTCCGGAGACGAGTCGGTCACCGCCCTCTCCAACATCAACGTGCTCCTGGGCCTGGAGGAGCCCGCCCCCGCCCCGCCTGACATGGTGGCCGCCATGGCCACCCCGGAGCCCGAGCCCACCGTGGACCCCCGGGAGGCCATACTGGACACCGTGGTCTATTCCGTGAACAGCGGGGCCAAGTTCTATCACGTCGCCGGCGAATGCAACGGCCAGACCAACCGCCGCCAGCTCACCATCCGGGAAGCCCTGGAGGAGGGCCTGACGGCCTGCGGCCGGTGCAACCCGCCCGCGCCGTGAGTTCGAGGGGACCTTCCGGCGGAAGCGCCCCCGCCCGTATTTCTTCTCACCCCAGCGCCTCAAAATCGTCTTGCCCCGGAAGGCGTCTCCGCCTCCCGGGGCCTTTTTCTCCGCAAAACCGCTTGCGGGACGCGCCGCGCGGGCCGTCACCGGATGAAGTTCATGAACTGGGTATGCTTCACGTCCGGCTTGCCGAACCGCTCCTCGCCCGCCTTTATGGCCTTGATCATGAAGGCCATGTTGGCAGCCATGTTGCGGATGGTCTCCGCCCCCTCCAGGTCCGCCAGCACGTCCTCGCCCTTGTAGCCGTGCACGTCGTTCCAGTACGTGCTGGGCACCGTAGGCATGCCGCTGATGCCGAAGAACTGGTTCATGGTCATGAAGGTGGCGCTGTTGCCGCCGCGGCGGCAGGAGACGACGGAAGCGCCGACCTTCATGTGGGTATCGATGCCGGCGCTGAAGAACAGGCGCTGCAGGAAGGAGAGCACGGTGCCGTTGGGAGCGCCGTAGTAGACGGGCGTGCCGACGATGAGGCCGTCCGCTGCGGCGAATTTGGGCGCGGTCTCGTTGACGATATCGTTGAAGACGCACTTGCCAAGCTCGTGACAGCGGCGGCAGCCGATGCAGCCGCGCACGTCCTTGTTGCCGATCTGGACGGTCTGGGTAGCGATGCCCTCGCCGTTCAGAACCTGGGCGGCGAGCTCGAGGGCCATGTGGATGCAGCCTTTGGGATCCGGGCTACCGTTGATGAGCAGAACGTTCATGGAAGAAAACCTCCTTTGATCAATCGACAGGCAGATTGTGGCCGCTGCGCAGAAGGCACAGCCAGGTCTCGGCGACGCCGAGGCCGGTGATCTCCTCGAGTGCGCGGCGGTAGAGGCGCAGCTGCGGAGCGTACCGCGCAAGGAGAGCGGCTTCGTCGTCCGCGGCGTCGGTCTTGTAGTCCAGGAGGACCCACTTGCCCTCCTCCTGGAAGCAGCAGTCGATCACGCCCTGCACGAGCAGGGGCGTATCCGGCGCGGTCTCGTCGCGCAGGGCCTCGCGGGCGGACATGCGCAGGTTGAAGGGCCATTCGCGGCGGATGACGGCGGCTTCGAGCATGCGCCGTCCCAGGGGCTCCTCGAAGAAGCGGCGCAGCTGCGCCGGACGCACGGCCTCGCGCATCTCCGGCCGCAGGATGCCCTCCTGGGCAAAGCGGTCCAGCTGGCGGGCGACCGCTTCGTCCAGGGCCGCGCCGGAGAGCCCGCGCAGAAGGGAGAGATCGAGCGCGCTCAGGGCGGCGTGCACGGCGCTGCCGCGCTCCATGGCGCGCTTTTCGCCGCTGAGGAAATCCGGCATGGCGGCGGGGACGGAGCGCTCCGCAGGTCCTTCGGTCTCGCGGGCGAGGGCGGTGACGGTCACCTTGAGCGGGCTGAGCGTGGCCGAGGCGAAGGGATACTGCCAGGAATAGGAGGCGTCCAGGGCGCTGTCCGGCGCGGCGGGCGCTTCCAGGGCGTCCTCGAGGTCTGCCAAGGCGGAGGGACGGCCCTCCGCGGCGCGCAGCGCGCCGGGCGTCCCGAAGGAGGCGGCGTCCCACACGCGCAGGCTCACGTCCGCCTCGCCGTTCTCCATGGCGGCCAGGCCTGGCACCGCTGGCGCGAGCGCGTCCAGCCAGGTGCGCAGCCCCCTGACGCCCGGCGCGGCGGCCACCCACCTGGCGCGGCTGGCGGCGATGTCCTTGACGCGCCCGGTGAGGATCAGCCGGTCCGAGGCGCGCGTGCACAGGACGTAGAGCAGGCGCAGCTCCTCGTTGGCGTTCTCCAGGCGGGAGAGGCTGCGCGCCGCCAGGCACAATACGGTATCGCGCCGCGTGCCCAGCGCGGGATCGTGCAGCTCCAGGCCGAAGCCGAGCTCCTTGTGGGCCTGCAGGCCGCCGGGGGAGGATTCGCGCGTGAAATCCCGCTCCAGCTGCGCGCCGAAGACCACGGGGAACTCCAGGCCCTTGGAACGGTGCACCGTCATCAGGCGCACCACGTCGTCCCCCTCGCCCAGGGCCTGGGCCTCGCCCTGCTCGGCCTGGCTGCCGCGGGGCAGGCGGAAGCTGGCGAGAAAGCCGGTCAGGCCGTCGGAATGGTCGGCGGCATAGGAGGCGGCGAGATCGCAGAGCAGGTCGAGATTGGCGCGGCGGCGCTCCCCGCCCGCGAGCGCGCCGGCGTAGGCGTAAAAGCCCGTCTCCCGCAGGAGCAGATCGACCAGATGGTCCAGCGGCAGAGCGCGGGAGAGGAGCCGCCAGCGATCCAGCGTCCCGAAGAAGCGGCGCAGGCGGCCGCCGAGCTCGTCCTCCATGGCGGCGCAGGTATCGCAGGCGTCCCGGAAGCTGCCCTTGGGGCAGCGCACACGGATGGCGGCGACATCCTCCGCGCCGAACCCGGAGCCGGGCGAAAGCAACGCCGCGAGCAGCGCGGTATCGCTGCGGCCGTTGGCGATCAAGCCCAGGAGGGAGAGCATGTGGCGCACCTCCATGCTGTCCGCGTAGGCGTTGCCGGCGTCCGCGAAGCAAGGGACGCCTTCCTTCTCCAGGACGTCGCGGATATTGAGGAGGCGCTGACGCGTGCGCGCCAGAACGACGATATCGCGGTAACGCAGGGGGCGCTCGGCGCCTGCGCGCGGATCCCACAGAGGCGTGCCCAGGAGTTCCCGCACGCGTCGGGCGATGAAGAGGCCCTCGGCGGCGCGGGCGTCGCCGGGCGCGTCGTCCCCGTCCGCTTCGCCACCGTCGAACGCCTCGCCCTCGCCGGAGAGCAGGGCGATCTCCACGAGCGGGTCCTGCCCCGGGAACGAAGCGCCGGGCACGAGGGCGTCTTCCGGGCGGTATTCCATCTCGCTGCCCTCGCCCCGCATGGCCCGCGCGAAGACCTCGTTGGTGAAGCGGAGGATGTTTGCGCGCGAGCGGAAATTGCGGTTCAGGGCGATGAGGCGGCCGCCCTCGCCCGCGCCGAAGGAGCGCTGCTTTTCCAGGAAGAGGTTGGGCTCGGCGAGGCGGAAGCGGTAGATGGACTGCTTCACGTCGCCCACCATGAAGAGGCGGCCGGGCCGGGCGGCGGCGCGGATGACGCTCTCCTGCACGTCGCTGATATCCTGGTATTCGTCCACGAACACGGCGTCGAAGCGCGCGGAGACGCTCTCGCGCACCTCCGGGTCGGCCAGGGCTCGCAGGGCGCGATGCTCGAGATCGGCGTAATCGCAGACGCCGCGCTCGCTCTTTTCCGCCTCGAGGCGGCGGTCCAGGGCGCGGACGATCTCCCCGAGCAGCGCCAGGGCGGGGTGGTTCGCGGCAAGATCGCGCGCGGCCTCGTCCGGCTCGATCCAGGAGTCGGCCGCCTTGGCCGCGGCGGCCTTGGCGGCGTCGCGCAGGCGCTTGACGTGCTCGAGAAGCTCCTCGTCGAACGTGTCCTTCTTGGCGCGGCCGGGTCGGGCGGGCTTGAAGGCCGCCAGAGCGCGCGCCATCTCCGGCCCCGGCAGGGAGGCGATCTCCTCCAAAAGGGCGGCGTCGGCGCGCAGTGGATCGCCGTAATGGAAAGGTCCGCCGGGCGTATCGCAGATCTCGGCGGCGGAAGCGGCCAGAGCGGCGGCCTCGCGGGCCATGGCGCGCACGTCCCCGGCGAGGATGTCGAGGCAGCGCGCGGCGACGGCTTCGGGATCGGCGGCGAGAGCGGCGTCCATCCAGCCAAAGGGGTCGGGCCGGTTGCGGATGAAGCGGTACAGCTGCGCCGCGAGGGAGGCCACCGTATCGGCGCTGCGCCCGCAGGTGAGGCGGGCCAGGTCCTCCGGATCCGCGGCGGCGTAGACCTCGTCCATGGCCTCGCGCATGGCGGCGGACTGCAGCCGCTCCGCCTCCGGACCGTCCAGGATGCGGAAGGCCGGGTCCACGCCCGCGGCCTCAAAGCGCTCGCGGATGAGCGCGGCGCAGAAGGAGTGGAGCGTGCCGATCGAGGCCAGGGGGAGACGGTCCAGCTGGCCGCGAAGGCGGACATCTTCGCCCGAGGAGGCCTCCAGGCGGCGCTGCAGCTTTTCGCGCATGTCGGCGGCGGCGGCGCGCGTAAAGGTGACGATGCAGACGCGGTCCACATCGACGCCCTCGGCGATGAGCGCGAGCACCCGCTCCACGAGCACGGTGGTTTTTCCCGAGCCGGCCGCGGCGGCGACGAGCAGATCCTCCCCGCGGGCCTCGATGGCGGAGCGTTGTTCAGGCGTGAATTGCGGCATTTCGCGGCCTCCTGCAAAGTGAATTGATCGGGAACGCCGGCCTTCGGCCGGGCAGGGGTGGTACCCCTGCACCCCATCGGACTGGGAGCCTCTCCCGCGGCAGAGCAGATCGTGAAGCACGGCGATGCAGGAGCGGCCCGCGCCTTTGGCGCGCGGGCCGCTCCGGCCCCGGCGCACGGCGTCGGACGGCCTGCGGCCACCCGCCGCCACGCGCCGGGGGTCGAGCGCCGGAAACGCGTGCGTCGACCGGAAGGGAAGCGGTCACTGCCTCCATTGTAGGCGAGCCGGGCGAAGCAGTCAAGCGCAAAACGCCCGGCGGAGCGCTTCGCGCCGCCGGGCTTCGCTTGGGGAGGATGGACGGGGGATCAGCCGACGCCGAGTGCGCCGTCCATCAGATCAAGGCTCTCTACGCGGCCGTCCCCGGCGCGCAGGGTCACCTGGTAATCGTTGATGTTGTCGACAAAGCGCACCCACCAGGCGCGGACGGGCTCCTCGCCGAGATCGTAATCCAGCCAGAAACGGGTCTCGAGCGTCATGGCGTCCAGTGCGTCCTGGTCGAGGCCCAGCCGCGCCGAGATCGCCTCTTTGGCCAGGGCGACGGCTTCCTCTTCGGCGATGTCCCCCTCGCCGGGCAGGAGGTAATTCCACTCGCGGGGGTCGCCGCCGGCGGCGATCTGCTCCGCGGCGCAGGCGGCGCGCTCGGCGTGGGTCATGGCGTCGACGTCCGGATCCTCCTCCGGGCCGGGAATGGCGTTCACGCCCTCCGCTTTGTCGTAGAGGAGGCGAGCTCCGTCTTCGACGCGCAAAAGCGTTCCGACGCGCAGGCCAGAATCCGGGACCGCGCTCGCCGCGCCGATCAGGACGCGGAAAGAGCCGCCGTCCGCCTCCGTGAAGAGGACGTCATAGTAGGACTCGTTGCCGTCGCTCAGGAGGGACACCGCGGCGGGGACCTGCGCGGCCGCGCCGGCGCTGATCCCGCGTTCCAGGGAGTAGATGCCGCGCGCCTCCTCGAGGGCCTCTTCCGGGGTGATGTCGTCCGCGGCGGGCAGGACGTGGATCACGCCAACGACGTGGGGCAGCTCCAGGAGCGGCGCGTCGATGGCGGCCTTCTCCTCGATGGAAAGGGATCCATAGCCCCCCTTGGCCTCCGCCGCGGCAAGGGCTTCGGCGTGCTCGTGATAGAGGACGCGCATGCGCTCCACCTGCATTGGCCCCCAGATCGGCGCGCTCAGGGCGGCGTCCGGGGAGACCTCCGCGCCGTCGTGGGACCATTCGGCCCGCGCCACGCCGCTGCCGCCGCGCACGGTGTAGGCGCCGGCCTGCTCGGCGTAGGCGGGCAGGGTGAAGGTGATGGTCCAGGAGCCGCCGTCCTCGGCGATCGTCTCGTCAAAGAGGGCGAGGGTCTCCTCGGAGAACCCGTACTGGGACTGCATGAGGGCGTGGGCCTGCTGGCTGGCCGTCTGGCGCGGCGAGAAGAGCAGGCCGCGGGCCGCCAGCGCCGTGGCGCAGGCGAGGATCGTCATGGCGCACAGGGCCGCGGCCAGGCGCACAGAGACGCGATGCGAGGCGCGGCCGCGCGAGGAAGACCGCAGGCTCCGCCAGACGCTGGTCTCGCCGTGCCATTCCATGGTTTGCAGGCGGTCATCGATCGCCTGCCGGATCGTCTTGCTGTTCATCGAAATACCATCCTTTCAGGGCCGCGCGCAGGCGGGTGCGGGCGCGGGCCAGTCGCGTTGAGACGGCGTTGCGGGAGATCCCCAGCGCGTCGGCCACATCGGAGACCTTCATTTCCTGATAGTAGCGCAGGACCACCACCTGCCGGAGCGGGCCGGGCAGATCCATGACCGCGCGCAGGACCGTATCGTCGCGCGTCTCGTCCTCGCCGATGGGCTCTGGTAGCTCGTCCAGAGGCGGAGAACGCCAGACCGAGCGCATCCACGCGGTGCGGCCCAGGGAAACGCAGGTGTTGATGGCGATGCGCGTCAGCCAGGTCTGTTCGGCGCTCTCGCCGCGAAAGGTCTCCAGGCGGCGGTAGGCTTTGAGGAACGTCTCCTGCACGGCGTCCTCGGCGAGAGCTCTGTCGCCGAGATAGACGTACGCCATGCGCAGGAGCGGCGTTCCGTAGGAGGCCATGGCCCGCGCGAGCCAGGCCTCCTTTTGCTGGGGTGTCATCCGATCATCTCCTTTCGCCTGTTAGACGCCCGCGGATGGCGTTTTCTTTCATCATCGCAGCGGGGCGAAGCGCGGATACCCGCGCGGGCTCCCGTCAGGAGCAGGATGGTGGATCGGTCCCAATCCTGCAGGCGGCGCAGCGGCGGGAAAGCGAAGCCGGTTTCCGCAAAAGAAACGGGCCGCCGGGTTCTTTTGCAAGAACCCGGCGGCCCAGGCGATTATGGCCCGATGGGGCTGTCCTTTCGCGCGCCTCAGGCGTTGAGGAGACGCATGAACTCCTCGCCGGTGATGGTCTCCTTCTCCAGGAGGTATTTGGCCAGCTCGTGGAGCTTCGCCTCGTTTTCGCGCAGGAGACAATCGGCCTTTTTGCGGGCCGCGCCGATCATGGCGACGACCTGCTCGTCGATCTTCTCGGCGGTGGCGGGGCTGCAGGCAAGGGAAGTATCCTGGCCGAGGTACTGGCCGTTGAGGGTCTCCAGGGCGACCATGCCGAAATCCTCGCTCATGCCGTAGCGGGTGATCATGGCGCGGGCGAGCTTGGTGGCCTTCTCGATATCGTTGGAGGCGCCGGTGGTGATGGAGCCGAAGACGAGCTGCTCGGCCGCCTGGCCGCCGGTGAGGGTGGAGAGCTTGTCGAGGAGCTCCTCGCGGCTCATGAGGTTGTGGTCCTCGGCGTCGATCTGCATGGTGTAGCCGAGCGCTCCGCTCGTGCGCGGCACGATGGTGATCTTCG
>CACZOT010000120.1 GCA_902782795.1 uncultured Eubacteriales bacterium
CAATCCCATTCGACCGCGTAGCCGCGCGGGGAATCCACGCCGCCGCCGGAGAGCTCCAGGCCGAAGGTGGTGGGCACGAAGTACAGGCCGCCGTCCTCGCCGCCGGCGAGGCTCTGCATGAGGGCGTTGCGCTGGGCGAACTTCTCATCCAGCATATGGGGAGCGTACTCCTCCATGAGCGGCGCGAGGTTGAGGGCGTAGCCGTTCTCCAGGACGATCTGCACCTGGTTCGCCGTGTAGAAGTACACGATGTCCGGCAGCTCGGCGGAAGAGAACATCAGGTTCAGCTTGTCTTCATCGTAGCGGTCGTAATCCACCGTGATGCGATAGCCGTATTCCTTCTCGATCTGATCAAAGATCCACTTGTAGACATCCGTCTCGTACCAGGGGACGGGTTCGGTCTGCAGTTCGCGGTAGGAAACCAGAGAGAGCGTGACGTCCTTCGCTTCATCGGCGCGGACGGTAAAGCCGAGCCCGCAGACGAGGGAGAGAAGCAGCGTACAGGTCAGGACTTTTGCCAGTGCTTTCTTCATGGGACATTCTCCTTCCTATATGTTCCCATTTCGGGTAAATCTATTTTAATACAGACGAATGTGCGCAACAATAAATTATGAGCCTTGTTTTATAGCACTTATTTACATAAATTTATCCATGCAGGCAATATGCAAAATAGAATGCTGCAATTCTCTCCATTGCAGTGGCAGTATTCCGTTTTTTCTTTTTGCATTTTTCCATTTTTCTTTGCACTATTCGCTTTTTTCTCCATTCTTTTCCCCATTTTTCGAAACGCGGGGCGGCCTTCCGCGGATTTTCGGTCGCTTGACAGTATTTTTCGTCAAGATATAATGGTAGTGGGCTCAGTGCCGATCGGAATCGCAAAGGAGGACTTCGGATGTACACGGCGATGATTGTCGAGGACGAAGTCCTGATCCAGGCCGGGATCCGCGCTTCCGTTCCCTGGAGCAAGCTGAATATGGAAGTGACGTCCTGCTATTCCGACGGTCTGAGCGCCTGGAAGGCCTTCCAGGAGGCCCCTGCCGATCTCCTGATCACCGATCTGCGCATGCCCGGCATGACGGGGCAGGAATTGATCCGCAACGTGCGCTCCGTGAGCCGGGATTGCCGGATCATCATCATCACCTGTCTGGAGGATTTTTCCATCGTCACCAGCATCCTGGATATGGACGTAACGGCCTATCTTTTGAAGGCGACGATGACCAGCGACGATATCCTCGCTTCCCTTCGCAAAGCGCAAACCTATCTCGATTCCCTGCATCGGCGGGAAACCGCATCGAAAAACGAGCACGCCTTCGCCTCCGCGCTGCGAGCCTATGTGTGCGACGGCGAAAGCGGCCTGCAGGAATACCACAGGCAGGCCATTTTGCACCGGCACTACGCCGGGAGCTTTCTCGTCATGGTCTTCCCCGAGCAGCCGGCGGAGAGCGAGGGGCCCATCCAGAGTCTGGTGGAAAAGCACCTTTCGTTCCTGTGCGATAACGTGATTTCCGTCGGGCGCTCCGACGCCCTGATCTTTCTGAGCGAAGCGGTCGACCCGGCCCTGCTGCACACGCTTATGCTGGGCACGCGCGCCGCGCTGCGGGAGGAATTGGGCGTCTCCTGCCGCGTGATCGCACATTCCGCGGCATGCCAGTACGAAGAGGTCCGAAAGGTCTACTACCGCTGCCAGTCCATCTTCTCTCTTCCCTATTTCTATCCGAGGGAGTATTACGATCTTGGCGGATCGGCCGCGGACCAGCCCTCGTCGGAGGCGCTGTGCCAGGAGAACCTGGTCCAGCACCCGCTTTGCCGTGGACTGATCATGGCGGGGAACGATTCTTTGCGGGACGCTTTGCGCAGGCTGTCCTCCTCGTTCGGGGTCTCCGCCGAAGAATTTCACGCCGCTCTTTGGGAGACGGAGAAGATCCTGGGGATGCATATCCAGATCGGGCCTCTGCTTACGGAGGGCTCGTCCACCGCGCGGGAGGCGCTTGCCCGGCTGGACGGCGCTCTCCCTGCGTACGAGCGCGGCATCCCCTACGCCCCGGAAATCGAAAGGGCGCTCTCCTACCTGTGCACGAATTTCTCTTCCTCCACCATCAAGCTGAGCGATCTGGCCGAAAGAAGCGGGCTGAGCGTCAGCTATTTCGCCCTTTTGTTCCATAAGGGGACGGGCTTCTCCTTCACAGAGTACCTGACTATCCTCCGGATGGATCGGGCGCGCCGCCTCCTGGAGACCACGCGCCTCTCCGTCCGGCAGATCTCCGATCAATGCGGCTTCAGCGCCGTTTCGTACTTCACACGGTTTTTCGCCCAGAAAAACCGCATGTCGCCGCTGGAATGGAGGAAACGGCATTGCGGAAAATAGACGATCTGTTCCACTCCCTCCGTTTTCGCATCATGGCCTGCACCGTCGTTTGCCTTGTGCTTTCCGTTCTGGTTCCCGTTCAGATCATTTCCCGCATCCAGGCCCAGCGCTTTATGGACGCCGATGAAACGCACGCCTTTTCGGCCTTCGACAACATCGAGGCGAACATCGCCGCGCTGCTGGAAAACGCCTCGGAAGCCGTGCATATGGCCGAATCCAAGAAGGCCGTGGACGACTACGTGATGAACATGAACGCCTATTCCTCCCTGTACGAGCGCGTGAAAGCGAAGATCGCCTTCGACAAGACGATGAGCGATTTCTTTTATATGTATAAAGAGATCACGGATATCCTGTTCATCCGCGCGGACGGCAGCGTCGCGGGCTCCTCGCTGGACTGGCACTATTCCTCTCCCGCGGGCATGGATTGGGTCCGGGAGGCGTACGCGGAAGGCTGCGGGCAGGCCGGCACGAATTGGTTCGGCAGCCTCCTGGCCTCGGAGATCGCCCCCATCGACAGCGCCGCGATCACGACCCGCTCCGGACAGCGCGTGTGCGGCGTGAGCCGCGTGCTCAGAACGTATTCCGGCAGCGCTCTGGAGGAAGGGATCGTCTCCTTCGTCGCCATCGACGAGCAGGCCCTCCGCAACCGCTATTCCTTCCTCGCGGATTCCGACTCCGATATCATGATCCTCAACGACAAGGGGGTCTGTCTTTCCTGTTCGCGGCCCTCCCTGGTCGGGCGCGGCGCCGCCTTCTGGGAAAAGATCCCCGAGACGGCGTACAGCGCCTTCAGCTACACCGACGAGAACGGACGCGACTATCAGGTCATCTGCAAGCGGCTGGGGTTCCCGAGCTGGATCCTGGTCAAGAAGGTGCCTCTGCAGACGTACCTCGCCTCCTCGCGGAATCTGGTTCATATCGCCTTGGTCATCAGCCTGATCACCATAGTCACGGTCTGCCTCCTCTGCGCCATCTGGATCCGGCAGCTTTTTCAGCCGCTCGTCTCCATTACGGAAGCCTTCTCCCTGGTGCGGGAGGGCGATCTCGACACCCGCATCGAACTCAGTCCGTCCGCGCCTTCCGAGATCCGGCTGGTGGCCGAGCAAACGAACCAGATGCTGGAAAGCATCACGGATCTTGTGCATCTCAACGAAACCAACGAGCGGACGCGTTCCCAAATGGAAATGCGCTCCTTGCAGGCCCAGCTCACCCCGCATTTTCTGTTCAACACCCTGACTTCGATCCGCTGGTCCGCCTCTCTGGCTGGAGACAGCCGCACCGCGGACATGCTCTCCCTCTTCGCCCAGCTGCTCCGCCCCGTGTTCCGGGATTGGACCATGACCTGGAGCCTGCGGGAAGAGTTGGATTACGCCGCCAATTATATCAGCCTTGTCTGCATGCGCTACAACGGGCTCATTTCCATGCAGATCGACTGCGGAGGCGTTTCCCCGGAGTGCTCCGTTCCCCGCTTCATGCTCCAGCCCATTCTGGAGAACAGCTGCGAGCACGCGCTCCCCGAGCATGGCACGCTGGAGATCTCCGTCTCTATGCAGGAAGTCCCCGACGGGCTCGTCGTCCGCGTCACCGACAACGGCACGGGCATGTCGGAGGAAACGCTCGCGCGGCTGCGAGAGAATCTCCTGCGGGATTCCGAGCCAGAGCCCAGTTCCTCCGGCCGCCGTTCCATCGGAATGTATAATATCCACAAGCGCATCGGCCTGTACTACGGGGAAGGCTACGGGATCCATGTCGACAGCGCGCCAAACCAGGGCACGACCGTGGAGATCCACATCGGACGAAGCAGTCATCTCTGATCCCGCCCGGCGCGTCCCTTCCGCGATGCGCGTCGATAAAAACGGCCCCGCTCCACCGAGCGGGGCCGTTTCGTTCGTTCCTCTATCCAGGGTTTCTCCGGTATGGACGCCGTGCTTCGCCTATTTTCGCCTCGAGAGCTCCATCGCGGGGAGGGTTCGGCCGCGGCCGTCGGCGAAGACGGCGTGGATCCCACCTTCGTCGATCGTCACCGCCGTGCCCAGGGAGGGACGGAAATCCGGACTGGAGGGGAAATGCGGCTCCGTTCCGACGATCACGGGAAAGGCCGCCCCGTAGCGCAGGCCCGCGTCTCCGGCGGGGTATGTCGCGAGCTGGTGATGGTGCGCGCAGAGCATCAGATCGATGCCCATTCCGTTGAGGAGGGCCGTCCACTCGGCGTAGAGCTCCTGTTCGATGTCGAACTTCTTGTCCAGCCCCATAAGGTCTGTCATGAATGGGACGTGGCAGAAGGCGAGGCGCGTCCGCACGCCGGGCGCGGCGAACTCTTTTTCCTTCTCGGCGAGAACGCGGCGGAGGAATTCCCTCTGGCGGCGGCGGAAGGGCGCGCAGCGGACGATCCCGCCGTATTCCACACTGTCGTCCCACTTGTCCTCGCCGCAATCCAGCACGATCCCCCAGAGGCTGCCCGTACGGAAGGTGAAATAGGTGTTTCCCTGATCCGTGCCGATAAAATCCAGAAACTCGACGGCGAACTTGCCGCGCGTGTCGTGGTTGCCACGGATGAAGAGCACCGGCCGTTTCCCGCCGGTCACGCCGCCGGCGATGTCGAACACGGCCAGCACGTCGCGCTCGGTCTTGCTCTCGGCGGGGATATCGCCGTTCATGACGAGCAGATCCAACTTATCGCCAAAGTGCCTGCCGGTTGCGATGCCCTCCTCGACGCAGGAATGTGTGTCGCCGATCATCATCAGCTGCGCGCCGTCGCTCCAATCCACAGGGCGGAAGGGATAGACCTCCCTCTCCTCAGGCCCCAGTTCGGGGTAATAGGGCCGCCGCTCCGGCAGAGCGCGGAAGCATACGGTGTATTCCCGGCTTTCGTCCAGCGCCGCGCAGGGGACGACGGCGCGGTGCACAGTGGTCTCGCTGCGCATCAGGCCGCCCTTTTCGTCCGGATACTGCGCGCCTCCGACCTCGACCCAGGCGATGCCGCGCTCCAGGGTGTTGAAGATGATCTGATATGTTTGCCCCACCAGGAAGACGCAAGGTTTTCGATCAAACATGCCTCTCGGCCCTCTTTCGCTCAAATTGGATCGGAACGCGCCGTTCCTTCGGCGCGCCGACCGCAGCGCCTTTATCATAATCCTTTCAGATGAATTCTTCTATCTTTTTCCCGCGTGGTCGACCTGTTTGGCCAGACGGGCGCCGCGGGCGTTTTCTTCCGTGTCGTCGCTCTCGTCATAGCCGTCGTACGGGGCGGCGGGGTCATGCATGCGCCTCTTGAACGGAGAGCACAGCTCCGTCCTGTGGCGGAAGGCGAAGGCCAGATCGTCCGTCCATCCGGTATGGCCGGTGATGATCTTGATCTTCCCCGTCCGCTTTTTCAGGTTTTCCTCCAGCGCCGCGAGCGACCTGACCGAGAGCTTGTTATCCTCCGCCAGGGTGCTGATGAAGCTATAGCCGCCGTCCGCGCCGAACCAGAGCGTATCGCCCGTGAAGAGGTATTCGTCGTCGATCAGGTAGACCATATGCCCCCAGGTGTGGCCGGGCACCAGGATGCACTCGATCCTGATCCCGTCGATTTCCAGGATCTGCCCGTCCCGCAGCAGCGTTCTCTGATTGTCCGTTTTGACCATCGGCAGCTTGTACAGCCCATAAATGACCCTTCTGCGCGTCTCGCCGGTCAGGTACCGGTTTTCGATCTCGCTCAGATAGACCGTCGCGTTCCGGAACAGCAGTTCGCTGTCCCGCTCCAGGGCGCCCACGTGATCCGTGTCCTGGTGCGTGATCAGGATATACCTGACAGCCGCCGGGTCGATGTCCAGCCACCGCATCTTTTCTCCCAGGCGCGCGTAGTTGTACCCGGCGTCGATCATGATGGTCGCGCCGTTTTTCGTGTAAAAGAAGATATTGGCGACCCACTCCCGCACGCAGGCGACGCGCTCGTCGATCCGCCCCGTATTCAGCGGTTTGAAGATCTCTTTGCCCCGAAACATGAGGCTCATCGACTTTTTCTGATGCTCCGAATCTTTTCTTGCCATGCTCCATTCCCCCGCTCTTTCGATTCTCGCCCAGGCCGGCGGCCGCAATCGCTCATTTCTTCCCCGTGACGGTATAGATCATCCCCTTGATCTGCCGGGAATCCGCGATCGTGAATCCCGTCTTCTCCATCATCTTCGCAATGCCCTTGCGGTCCGTGGTGTGGCAATCGCCGCTGCTCATCAGCTTAAAGAGGATGTGGTTGTCGATCCATCCGCCGATCCCGCCGAGCCCGGTATCGGAGAGGATATAGAGCCCGCCCGGCTTCAGCACGCGCAGCGCCTCCCGCATCGCCTTTTCGGGATACGGATAATGGTGGAAGCTCTGGGAACAGGTAACGATATCGAACGTCTCGTCCGGATATGGCAGCTTGTCTGCGGAGCCCACAACGAACTCGGCGCCAGGGATCGCTTTGCCCTTCGCCACCCGGATCATTTCGTCCGACAGATCCACACCGCAGTATTTCGCGGGCTTCCGCTTTGCCATCAGGTCGATCAGGAACCCCGTCCCGCAGCCCACGTCCAGCAGCGTTTCATAGGGAACGCCTTTGATCCGCTCCGCGATATCCCGGCAGCTGATCTTTCCGTTTTGCGAGTAATAATAGGTGTCGCGCTGGTCGTATTCCGCAGCCTGGCCGTCAAAATGCTTCTTGGACAACGCCTCGTAATCCTTCAAACCGCTCACTCCTCCAACAGCCGTCCGGCTTGTGTTAGTTGACTTTAACTCTCGGGTATAATGGCGCCCGCCTTCCAGCCGTCCATCTTCGCCACCACTGCATGATGGAGAAAACGCTCAGTTAGATCTCACTTACTATTGTACTCCACACCGCCCTGTTTTTCAATGACGGCGGCAAAAAAACATCGAAAGCGCGCATGGATGGGTCCATTGTCTTTTCCCTCTTCGCGCCGGCGTCAATAGACCGCTCCAAAGGGCAGGCATTTTGTCGCAGAAGCCACATGCTCCGTCTAACTGGGCCGCCACCGCGCAGCCGCCCCGGCTGTTGCTGCGCGGTCCATCTGCGCGAACGTCCCGAGGCAGCCGAGGTCCAGTCCGCGCGACGCAGCGCTCGCCAAACATGCTTCCGCCTGTGCGCTCGGCTGATTGTACACAGATAATCCGCCGCTCTGAGGGAAGCGCGTGATCACCCGGATCGCCCTATGCTTCTCCAAACGGAAGGCGTGTAGCCTGTATGTTCTCTGAACAGGCGAATAAAATAAGAAATGTTGGAATAGCCCACGGCTTCACCGATCTCCGCGACACTCATATCGGTCTCCATCAGCTTTTCCGTGGCCTTGCGGATACGCACCTTTTTCAGGTATTCCATATAGCTTTCGCCCGTCTCCGCCTTGATCTCGCCGCGCACTTGCCATGTGGACATGCCGAAAGCGTCTGCGAGGGTGTCCAGCGACATCCCGTATTCGCCGTAATGCTGCTCGATATACTCGATCAGCTGCGCGCCTTTGCGTTCACCGGCGTGCGCCTTGCGCCGGTTTTCGCAGATCGTCCTGATCACCTCGGTCATAACGTGGAGATATTCCTTGCTGTCCGAGGCCAGCAGCGGCGCGGTGATGCGGGTCCTGAGCCAAGGTTTGTCCTCCTCCGCGCTGAGATCGAACAGTTCCCGGGCGAACTCGGTGCGGGCGCCCTCTTTGATGTAGATATTTTCATTGCCCTGGATGTTCTTTTCCATTTCGTAGAGATTCGCCAGAGCTTCTTCCATCTGAGAAGCAAGGATCGCTTCCCGGACTTCTTCTATCTCCATCCGAATCACGGAAGAGCGGGTGGACTCCTTCGCAATGCTGTCCACCAATGTGCCGATGGCTTCGTACGAGGAGGCTATATCGGAAAACACCATCTCCCGCCCATCCTCGAACAGCGCGGAGAGCATATTCATTCCAGAGAACAGCGTTGAGCGGTCCAGGGCGTTGATCAGAATATAGATCTGCTGCTCCTCTTGTACGGCATAGAAGACCATATCGTTTTCCGTGCTCAGCTGGTTTACGTTGATCTCGATCTTCTCGATATCGTCGTTGGGCCGTAAGGTGAGAGAGGCGATCAGAGTAAACGGCCCGACCAGATGGATCCCGACAGCCTCGAACACCTCCAGAGTCGAGTCCCCGTTCACGCCTTCATGCAGGATGCGCCGCAGATACTGCCTGTGCAGAACTCTTCTCTGATCCTCGATCAGAAGGGACATCTCCCCCATCCGTTTCTGCGAGGTCCGATACGCGGTGATGGCCGAATCCAGCGCGTATTCGATTTGGCTGAGCTCGTCGCCGTCGACTGTTTCTCCGATGTAGGAGCGGGAGATGCGCTTGATCGGGGTATAGTTCCGGTAGGAGATCACGACCGCTGTCGCAATCACGATCAGCGCCAGGACCGCCAGGACGAGGATATACCGCGCCATCGTCTCGCTGGTAGTCTGGCTCGGGATTTCTTCCCGCAGAACGAGGGACAGCCCGTTTTCCAGCGTCTGTGCAAACGTACCCCCGCCGTCGCCGAATACGAGGCGATCCCCAAACGACAGGGACACGGCCTCTTTGGGAACGCCCATCACCCTTGCGAGGTATTGGCACATGTTGTCGCAGGGGACGATCACGATCAGATCGAACTTGGTAGATAAGATGGCGATCGGGATACGGTATACGAGAAGGCCCGTGTCCGCGTCGAGGTAAGATCCCTCGGCCGTCATCGCCCGGAGCAGCGTCGCCTCCTTGCTTTCCAGCAGATAGTTGAAGAAAACATGCTCGGAATACTTGGCTCGCCCGGTATAGACCGAGTCCAGAGAATGGTAGTCCAGGTAATAGGTGTACGGAAACGGCAGCATTCCCTCATAGTTCCGGAGAAGGCGCATCATATCCTGCTCTGTTTCGTAATTCTGGGTGAAATATTGGCGCATGTATTCCCGATGGATCGTTATCTCCCCCGCCATGTCGTTGATGCTGCCAAGGTGCGCGTCAAGACTGGCGGCGGCCATTTCCAGCTTGTTGAACACGTGCTCCTGTTCTTCCCGCTGCATCTGTCCGGAGAACAGAAGGATGCCGATCCCGGCCGCGACGGTAAGGGCAAAGAGCGCGATGCTTAAATAAGAGCCCAAATAGCGGAACAAGACGCTCTGTCTGGGCCTTCTCTGCTTCATCCGTCGCATGTTGCCCCCTCTTCCTAACGCTTTCTTCATCTGCGGATCTATTATACCACATACAGACTATATAAAAAAACCCAGAAAAAGGGGCGCAGCTATCGCCGCGCCCCCTTTCCGGTTTCTGCAGCGGAGATCAGTTGTTCAGGTAGTTCTCGTAGTAATCGGCGTAGAAGCCCTGGTATTCGTCCATTCCCAGTCCGTCCAGCTCGGCGAGATACTGATCGAACTCATCGAGGGAACGCTGGCCCGTGATGAATTTGGCGATCTCCGCCTGCATATACGGCTTGAGGACAGTGTAGAGCTCCTGCAGATCATAGGTTTCGTCCACGCCCGTGTAGACGATGTACGGGAAAGCGCTGGTCTCGTAGGGCATGAGCGTCACTTCATGATGGATCCTGTAGTAGCCGTTCATATCGTTCTCGGAATACTGCGGGTGGTCGATATCATATCCCCAGACATAGAACTTGTACTGCTTGGGCGTATTGTGCGGGAAATCGAAGGAGAAAGCGCCGTTGCCCATCACGCTGTTGCTGGCGGAGACCATTCCGGCGGAGGTATTCGCGCCGATGTTCTCGCCGTTCACATCCAGATACAGAACGGACCAGTTCTGGATCGCCCAGCCGCCATGGATGCCCATGCCGTCGCCCGTGCCGAAGATCGGGCCCCAATGCAGGAAGACGTAGACCTCGTGAGAATAGAAGCCGTCCAGGAAGCGCATGATCTTCTCAGGCTCGGGGCAGTTCGCGGAACAGACCATATTGCCCACCTGGATCAGGTTCGGCATCGGCCACTGCTTGGTCTCGTTGTATTCGCTGGTGAGCGGGGTGCCAGTGGTCCAATGGCTGTAGTGCTCATAGTCCGTGGAATCGAAGACGTCGGACGCGTTGTTGGGGTAGAAGCCATTCAGGCCCTCGGACATCTGCGCCTTGACGGCCACGCTGTCCATAGTGAAGAAATCCTTGCTGATGATGCCGTCGTTATAGAAGCGGTTCATGAGCGCGAGGACTTCCTTGAAGACCGGGTCCGCGGCGGGGACGACCGCCTTGCCTTCGCGCACCTGGATCTCCAGGCCGTTGTTGTTGCCGAGGAAGCCGTAGGCGTTGAGGATATACATCATGGGATTGTTGTATTCCCAGCTGCCGCCCACCGGCGTGGATTCGGGATGCGCTTCCTTGAAATCGTAGAGCATATCCACGAAATCGTCGAGCGTCTCGGGGATCTCCTCGCGGCCGCTCTCCGCCATCCAGTCCTTGTTGATCATGATGGTCGGGCTGGCGCCGGGGTTGTTCGGGCCAAGATACGGCAGGGCGTACATGCCGCCGTTGGGCAGCGTGGCCGTCGGGACCAGATCCGGAGCGAACTCGTCGTTCAGGCGCGTGAGGTTTGGCATGACGTCAGCGTTCACGTACGGGGAGACGTCCAGAAGGAGCTTTTCTTCCTGTCCGTACATGACCAGCTGGTTCGTGGTGAGCCCCAATCCCCAGAGAATATCCGGCAGGGTATTGGACGCGAGGAGCAGATTGACCTTCTCCTCTTTCGCGGCGTTGGATACCTGCTCCACGTGCATGGTGATTCCGGTGGCCTCGGGCAGGAAGTTCCACAGCCACATATCCTTGGCGTCGATGCCGTAGGTGTCGTCGCGCCGCGCGAGGATGGAGATCTCCAGGCTCTCTCCCTCGCCGACGACCGGCCACTGCGTGAGCTCACGCCAATCGTAGGGATTCACCGGCGTGCCTGTAAACGGATCCGCAAGCGCGCCTGAGCACAGGCTTAGCGCCAGAAGAAGCGCCAAAGCGATCGGGACGACCTTCTTCATGTTCGGTACCTCCTTAATGTTGTATCGCTGTCCACAGGTTTCCCCGTGGGATAGCCGGATATGGGAGGGCGGCGTCAGCCCTTGAGGGAGCCGATCATCATGCCCTTGACAAAGTACTTCTGCACGAAGGGGTAGGCGATCAGCATGGGCGCGGACGAGATGAAGATCAGGGAATATTTCATGGCTTCGGCGATATACGCCCTCCGGGCCAGCTCCGCCATGTCGATATCCTCTTCCAGCATGTCCTCGATCTGCGTAACGGCGGTCTGATTCATCAGGAGGATGTTGCGCAGTTCAATCTGCAGAGGCTGGAGCCTGGAATTGGAGATGTAGATCAGGGCGGTGAAATAATCGTTCCAATGGCCCACGGCGTAATAGAGCGCCATGACGGCCAGGATCGGCGCGGACAGCGGCAGCGCGATCCGGAAGAACTGTTTGAAATCGTTCGCGCCGTCGATGCGCGCGCTCTCGTAGATTTCGCCGGGGATGCTGCTTTGATAGTAGACGCGCGCGACCACCATGTTGTAGATGCTCAGCCCGCCCAGCACGACCAGCGTCCAGGGCTTGTCGATCAGGTTCAGCGAGCGGACCTGCAAGTAGGTGGGAATGAGGCCGCCGCCAAAGTACATGGGAACCAGGAAAAACGTCGTGATCCAGCCGCGGCCCACAAGATCCTTTTTACTCAGGACGTACGCCGTGGGAATCGTCAGCAGGAGGTTCCAGGAAGTGCCGAACACGGTGTAAAGGAGAGTGTTTCTGTAGCCGCGCCAGATGCGCGACTCTGAGAAGACGTATTTATAGGCGTCCCAGGTGAAGCCCACGGGCGTGAGGAACACCTTGCCCTTCACCACCGCGTACGGATCGGAAATGGAGGCGATCACGGTAAAGTAGAGCGGATACAGTTCCACCACGACGATCAGCGTAAGCAAAACCGCGTTGATCACACCGAAGGTCCTGTCCGCCCGGGTCTCTCGCTTCAGAGCCATACGGACACCTCCTTACCACAGCCCGACGTCGGTGATTTTTTTCGAAATCGTGTTCACAGTCATCACGAACATGATGTTGATGACCGTGTTGAACAGGCCGATTGCGGAAGAATAGCTGTATTGCCCGCTCTGCAGGCCGATATCGTAGACGTAGGTCGAAATGACCTGAGAGGCGTCCAGGTTCAAGGAATTCTGCAGCAGGTAAACCTTTTCAAACCCGATGGAGAGGATCGAGCCGCAGTTCATGATCAGCAGGATCACCACTGTGGGCAGGATTGCGGGCAGGTTCACGTGCCAGATAATCTGCACGCGGTTCGCGCCGTCGATGCGCGCCGCCTCGATCAATTCAGTGGAGACGCCGGCCAATGCGGACATGTAGATGATCGTGTTCCAGCCGGTGTTCTGCCATTTGCCGGACCAGACGTACAGGTGCTTGAACGCCGCGGTCGATTCCATATACGCGAAGCGTTCATATCCCAACAGTTCCCTCACGTTGTTTACCAAGCCGCTCGCGCGCCCGAAGAAGAGCGCCACCATGCTGCAGAGCACCACTGTAGAGATGAAGTGCGGAGCGTAGGTGACCATCTGCGCGAACTTCTTGAACCGCAGATTGCCGACCTCGTTGAGCATCATGGCCAGGATCAAAGCCAGCGGGAACAGGGCCAAGCCATAGGCGGACAGAGTCACGGTGTTGCGGATGATCTTCCAGAAGTTCGGATAGGTCACAAACTTGATGAAGTATTTCAGCCCCACCCATTTGCTGCCCAGGATACCTCTGCTCGCCCGGAAATCGCGAAAGGCGATCTGCACGCCGTACATGGGGACGTAATTGAACAGGATGAGATAGACCACGGCGGGCAGCAGCAGCACATACAGCTGCCACATACCCAGCGCTTTGCGCAGTGAATGCGACCTTCTCCGCCCCTTTGCGACAGTGTTCATTCGATTCCCCCCTGTCTGCGGACTCGCCCGAGCCGCGGGCTTGCTGTTAACAGTATGTTATATTTTGGCGGAGAAAGTCAATGATCGATTCCTGCGCCGGGCCCGCGGGCGATAGTCGTTTTTTGGGGAAAACCCGTTCGTTTTTCGACTATCCGAATCGAATATGGCCTCCGGGAGGCCTCGGTGGTATACTAGTGACCGAAGAGCAGCGAGGCAGGAGGCGATCTCATGATCGGATTGACCATCAAGTACAAAACTCTGGCTGGCGAAGGCGCGGGAACGCCCGAAGGACTTCTCCTGGACAGCTACGGCGGGCTCGAGGCCACGCTCTCGGCGCTTCGAGAGCAGGGCGTCGGATCGATCGAGATCTCCGCCGTGTACTCCCGCTCCCCCATGCCCGTCACGCTGGAGATGATCCGCCGCATATACGACGCCGGCCTGCGGGTCAGCCTGCACGGCGGTCTGGAAGACATGACAGGCGAGGAGTATCTGCGCCTGTTCGCTCCGGTTTTCGAACTGGTCTTCTCGCGCCAGCCCTCCCTGAGCGTCACGCTCCACGGTCTCACAGACCGGGCGGCGCAGGACCGTCTGACCTCTGATTGGGCCAAAGCGGTTCTTCCTGTCTGGCCCGGCCTCACCTTTGCCCTGGAGAACCAGCGGGTGCGCAACGAGACCTTCCCGCATGAAAAGGACCATTTCCGCATCGACGCGCTCCCCGCTCAGCTCCCGAAGCTTTCCAACATGGGCATCTGCTGGGATATGGGGCATTACGCCTATAACGTCGTGCAAGCGGGGCTTCCCGTCGAGACCCTGCCGAGCGCGGAGGCGCTTTCGCTGGTACGGCATACGCACATCCACTGCCTGAAGGGCCTGGATACGCATCACCCCATCCTCCCGCACCCGATCAGCGAATACGTCGGGGCTCTGAAGAACGCCGGCTACAAGGGGCTCTACAATATCGAAGTGAAGCCGGACAAGTATCATACCTATCTCGATGTGCGCGAGGGCATGGAGGATTCCATCCGCGTCCTTCGGGAGGTTTTGGGAGAATGAGGGACTTTCCCGAGAAATGGGCCAGGATCAAAACAGCCCTCGCGGAGGGCGGAGCGGACGCGTTCTGGCTTTTGCATCACGCCAGTTACCTGATGCGGACGAGTGGAGCGCTGTGGCTCGTCGACCCTGTGCTGGATGAAGCGGAACACGATCTTGCCGACGGCGATCTTCCCAACGTTTTGCGCGACACGCAGGCCGTTTTTATCACGCACCTGCACGCGGACCATTACGATCCCCGCTTTCTTTCCGCCATCCGCGGCACCGGCGCGCTCGTTGTCCTGCCCTCTTTTCTGACGGAAGAACAGCGCCGGAAGGCGCAGGAATCATTTGGGAATGTGCGCTTTGTGGAGCCGGGTGAGGAGATCGCAATGAAAGGCCTGCGCGCCGAGCCCTTCGTCTCCCTGCATAAGGACATGTTCCAGGGCGTTTGGCACGGGCTTGAGGAATACGGCTACCGGATCGTCTGCGGCGGCAGATCGTTCCTGTTTCCCGGAGACGTGCGCTCCTACGATTCCGCGCCGCCGCTTCCTGGCGCGGACGAGTTGTTCGCCCACGTCTGGATGGGCCGCCGCAACGCGCTGACCGTCACGCGGGACGACGTCGAGCGTTTTTGCCGGTACTTCGCCGCGTCGGGCGCCAGGCGGATCTGGCTGGCGCATCTATACGACTATGGGCGAGATCCTGCCGACATGTGGACAGAAGAGCACGCCCGCCTCGCGCAAGAGGGGCTCCGCCTCCGTCTTCCGGAAGCGGAGATCCGAGTGCCTGACCATGGAGCGATGATGCTGCTATAGTTCTCATCCTGAAAAAGAATCCCCCTGGTACGCGCTACGCACGCCAGGGGGATTCTTTTCTTTTGTTCCGCGGCGCCAGGATCTGATCCCCTCCGCGGTGCGGCCTGCCGGTAAAGGTGAACTCCGCCTTCTGCGGATGCACCCGGTCGTTGCACGGAATTGTCTACCGCCACGCAAAGCAGGTTTCCTTCCCTCAATTGTTCGGTAATCTCCGCCCGGAAGAGGGAATAGCCGCCCTCGTGATGGAGCAGGCGTTTCCCGTTCAGATACACGTCCGCCCTCCTGGCCGCGCCGCAAAATCGATGCTGCGCTCGTCTTTGGCGCTCACGCCTGCCGCAGAGCGGCGGCGGCCCAATCGGCGTCCTTGAGCATGGCGCGCCCGACCCCGATCAGATCGGCGGCGTTCTCCCGCAGGAGCCTCTCCGCGTCCTCCGCCGTGCAGACTCCGCCGGTCAGCAGCACGGGGATGCGCACACTGTTTTTCGCTGGGACGCTCAATTCGGAGAACCATCCAGGCTCCGTCCTTCCTTCGACCGTGAAACCGTTCAGGCCGCCGGAAATATCGAGAAGGTCCGCCCCGGCTTCGGCGAAGACGCGGCACGCCTCCGGGATCTCCGCGATCCTGCCGCCGCCCTCCCTGTAATCGCTGGCGCCGAACCGGATCGCGACGGGATACGCTTCGCCGACGGCCGAGCGCACCGCCCGGAGGATCTCCGCGTGCAGCCGGGTGCGGCCCTCCAGCGTCTGCCCGGTATAGGCGTCCGTGCGGCGGTTCGTCAGCGGCGAATAAAACTGATTGAGCAGATACCCATGGGCGCTGTGGATCTCCACACCGTCGAACCCGGCGGCCTTCGCACGCAGCGCCGCCGAAACAAAGCTCTCCTTCACGCCCTCGATCTCCCCCGCGGTCATGGCTCTCGGGGCGCTTTCCCTTTTCCCTACCGGCACCCCGCTCGGGCTGACGGCGGGAAGGCCGGAATCCCGCGCCTGTGCGCCCGCGTGGTTGAGCTGGGCGAAAATGGCGGCGCCGCGCTCGTGGACAGCGTCCGTCAGCTTTCTGTACGCGGGGATGAGCGAATCCTCCGCCAGGGACAATTGTGTGCTGTGCGCCATGCCCTCCGGCGAGACATACGCGTGCTCCAGAATGATCAGGGCGGTCCCGTTCGCACGGGCGACGTAATAGCCCGTCAGGCCCTCGTCCGGCGCGCCGTGATCCGCTTTGCCGGTGGCCATCGGCGGCATCACGATCCTGTTTCTCAAAAGAAGCTGGTTGATCCGAATCGGTTCCTTCAGCATCGCGGTTTCCCTCCTGCGCATTGTTCAAACTGCAAACCCTCTTGTGTATGCGGAAACCTCGCCTCCGGCGCGCATCCTCCACGAACTGCCGGCGGTAAGGCGACAGGAGCCGCGTTCCCACCAAGGCCGGGGCTCCAGAGCCAGTGTAGCACGTCCCAGCCCGGATTGGCAAGCGCGGTACGGCCGAACAAGAACTCCGCCGCTCAGGCAGCGATCCCCTTTTCCGGGTGGGCCATCTTCGCACCGGGCGCGATCGTCTCCCCTGCGCGATGGATTGTTAGAAAACCGAATGCGCGCCGGCGGCGCGGGATTGGCGCGCACAGGATCGAGTTGACTTTCTTCCCGCTCTGGAATATCATGAAACCGGCATGGCGCGAAGGCTTCGCGACAGGGAAGCCGGGGGGCTTCCGGGTCCGGAGGCCTGCAAGCCACCGGGTTCTGAAAGGGGAAGAAACATGGGCAATACGGGCATATCCGCTTGGCGGCGCCTCTGGGTTTTGCTGGCCGCGGCCGCAGTCTGGGCGCTTTGTCTATTCTCTTGCGAAGCGGGCCGGGCAGAAGACCAGGAGGCTTCGCCGTACGCGGTCCTTTCCCTATACGCCTACGGCGACGCGACGATCAACCCGAGCGGCAGCTTGGGGCATACCTTCCTTACGATCAAAAACCCGCAGGAGGAGACGATCACCTTCTGCGGCTATCCCATCGCGCCGCAGCGGACGATCAGCGTTTCCATCTGGGGCGACGTGATGGGCCTTGGCGGCGTGTACATCAACCGGGAGATGGCGGGAGGGCGCAGCAGCGTCGGGGCGTACTGCGCGTCGCTGTCCGCGGACATCAGCGAGAGCACCTTCCGGGAGATCGAGCGGATGACCCCGGGCGAGAGTTATTATCACGACGGCAACACGGAGGGGGCGTCGCTCTCCGAGCTGCATGACAACCTCTGGCACAACTGCACCACCTATTCCGTGATGGTCTGGAACAAGGCGATGGCCCTGGAACTCGATCTGCATACCGCCTCGACCGCCCCGCCCGAGCCGCACGATTCCCGCTGGACCGGTTGGAACGTGGACGACAGGGGCGTGCGCTACCACCTGATCTCCGAGAGCTTTCTTGGCATCGACGCCCCCAAGTGGGTGAAGGAGGAGATCCAGCGCCAGGGCGGCCACCGGGAGGGATCTTTTTCCCACGAGGAACCCTGGGACGCATCCGACGTCTTCTACCTCGCCAAGGACGGCAGCCTCCTCCCGGACGTTCCACCCGCGCCGGCGATCACATCCAGCCTGCCGGAGGGGGATTCCATTTCCCTTTCCTGGGAGTGTGCCGGGCTCGAGCGCCCCGAGATGCAAAAATGCGATCTCTCGTACGAAATCCTGTGCCTTACGAGAGAGAAATACGCGGAATACGCCGAGGCCCGCGCCATCCTCAACGGCGAGGGGCTCGGCGAGCTGAGCTTGGCGGACGCGCTCAACTCGCTCAGCGAATTCTTCAGCGTGGAGATGCCCCGGGTCCCGGAACGCGCCTGCACCCTGCGCGGCCTTGCGGAGGATCGCTATGTGCTGCTCGTCAGGACGGTCTGCAAAAGCTGGGACGGAGCCTTCACCACGAGAAGCGCGTGGAGCGGCCCTGCGGAGGTAAGCATCGCGCCGAGCGCGCCGGTCTCAGAACTTGGTGAGGAAGATCTCCGCGCCATCGCCCGGCAGCATGGAACCGTCGGCCTGTGGGGCTGGGCGGATTACGACGGCGACGGCGCCCGCGAGGCTTTCGCGATCCTGGTGCGGGACTGGAACGACATCGAAAGCGTCTGGTTCATCAATAGCCGGGGAGAAGCGTCCTGCATGGCCGGCGATATCGTCGGGGCCTGCTACGCGATGGACATGGGTGAGGACGCACAGTGCGTCCTCGATTGCGGCGGCCAGAAGGTCTTCTGGGCGGATTACGGGGCCTATGGCTCCGGCTGGCAAACTCTGCTCTTCAGTGTCAGAGACGCCGCCCCGTACGAGCTGGAGCTCTCGAGGGACATCCAGGGGATCGCACGGGAGGAGGTCGGCTATTCCACGACCGAAAACGATTTTTCCTCGGGCGCGCATCAATATCTGTCCGTGCCTCTGTCCTTCGACCAGGCGAGCGGAGAGTTCGTGCGGAACTGAGCAGCTCCGGAAAATCGGGCCGCGGGCGGCAGGAAATGGAGAATGCCGGAGTGGAAGCGCTGTGGTCTTCCCGTCTCGGCGATGTGGGCGAATACCTCCTTCGGCCTGTCTTCGCGGGGACAGAAGCCTTCGCGGACCGCAGCCCCCTGCGTCGAACGCCCTTGTCCGCCTGATCGATCGTGTCCTCGTCAAGATGGCCGCTCCAGCGGGGCTTTGCCGAAGCCCACCGCGTTCCGGGAGGAGCAAACGCCCGTCGCGCCGATCATATCGGCGCGTATCGGCATGCCAAAATGCGTGTTGAGCGGGGGGCCAGCGTGAATCCCCCAACCAGCCGTAAAACCAGAGGGGCGGCCGCGGTATTCGATCACGTCCACGCGCTCGAATCGCGATTCACCAGCGCGATCCTGCGATCCAATTCATATGCGCATGTTCGGATGTATGGAGCGTCTCCTGGCCGACTCGGCCTATATTGTGCAGCGCCTTGGAAACCATGCTCACGGAATACCCGGCCCGATTTGCTTTCTCCCAGCCCGGGGGGTAGTGTTCACCCTTGCGCGGTCAGTACATCTCTCCCCCACAGGTTTTATCCGCAGAGCCGCGCGCGAAAAAGGGCCCGTCCGCTTCTAAAGCGGACGGGCCCTTGCCGTTCCCGCATCGGCGCTTGGCCCGCGGGAAACTGCGGTCAATTATTCCCTCATGGTTTTTCCCTGCCGCGGCAGTGTTTGAATTGAAACGCGGTGCCTTGGCAAAGACGCGCGCCAGCGCGCTCGACGCAGAGGTCTTGTCCTTCTGCTTGCTTCCTGGCGCAACGGCCTGTAATCGCGCATCTCCCGCCAATAGCGGTGCCGACACGCCACTCCCGCCTGCAATGAGGGCGAGGATCGCCACGGCGGATCTGCACGATACAGCCGCCGAACCAGGCGAAGCGGGCCGAGGATGTCAGAGCCTCCTCCCGGTCATGCAGAAAGAACGAGGGGGCACGCCGGTCTCGTCTATCGTCTCCTTGCGCTCCGAGGCCCTTACAGCATCTGGCTGAATTCCACCTTCTCGCCATCCGGCCCGAGGATCGTGAAATAGCGCACGCCGTTTTCCCAGAAAGGCAGGAATTGGATCCCATCCTCGAGCTCTTGATATCCGAGGGAACGCACAGTGCGATAGGCGTCCTCGATGTCCGTGACGTCCAGCGCGACGTGCTCGATGGCCCCGGGGACGCCGACGGCCTTCCCGTTTTCATACGCTTCGATCGTTACGCTGCCCATGCGCAGGAAGGCGACCTCCTCGCGCGGCGTGCGCGTACGCAGGGCGACGGAAAAGCCCAGGCTCTCGAAAAAAGCGACCGTCTGCTTCAGATCGTTTGTGGGAATACCGATGTGCTGAATGCCCCTGACGTTCTTGCTCAGTTCCATGCCAAATCCTCCTTAAACCTTGATTTCAGCCCATTTGCCGGTCGCCCAGCGCCATTTGCCCAGGCCGTAGCACAGCAGCGCGTCGGAGACCAGGGCGATCC
>CACZOT010000121.1 GCA_902782795.1 uncultured Eubacteriales bacterium
ATCGAAGACCTTGTCGTAGAACTCCAGGCCCTTCTCGTTGGGCTCGGTCTCCTCGCCGGTCGGGTAGATGCGCGTCCAGTTGATGGAGAGGCGGAAGGTCTTGAAGCCCATCTCCGCGAAGAGGGCGATGTCCTCGGCGTAGTGGTGGTAGAAATCGATGGCCTCATGGGAGGGATAGAGCCGGTCCGGATGGATGGTGGTGGTGATCCACTTGGGCTGCTTTACGGAGCCGTTGGTGCACATATCGGACACGGACGCGCCCTTGCCGTCCACGTTCCAGGCGCCTTCGAGCTGATTGGCGGCCGTCGCGCCGCCCCAGAGGAAATCTTCGCGCAGTACAGACATATTCTTTTTCCACTCCTTTTACTGTTTGTCCTGACCGGGGCGGATGGTGACGCGCACCTTCTCCCCGATCCCCTTTCCGATCGCTTGCCGGATATCCTTGCGCACGCCGATGATATAGCACGCGGTGCCGTCCGGATTCTTCACGCCCATGTTTACGAGCGAGCCCTCGTAGGGCGCGCCGTCGAACGTCGCCCGGACGCGCGCTCGGCCCGCGCCGAATTCCGCGCGGACATCCCAGGGGAAGCGCACATACGCGCCGCCGGGCTGGCCCGCCGCCTCGATGACGGCCTCGAAGGCGTATTCTTCCCGGGGCATTTTCTCCCTCCGTTCATGAAAAGGCGCGGGCAGGCGGTTTCCCGTCCGTCCGCGCCACGCGGATACGCTTAGAAGAATTTGGAGAGCTTCTCGTAGCAGACGCGAATGCCCTCGACGTCCGGGAAGAGCGCCTCGGTCTCGTACTCGGCGATGACCCACTCGGTCTTGCCTTGGCGCTTGAGCTCCGCCACGGTCTCGGCCCACGGCACGTCGTCCTCGCCGGGCACGACGTCAAAGCCCTTGGTCGCGGAATGGGGCTTCATGTGGAAGGTGCGGGCGCGGCCCGGATACTTCTTGAGGTAGTAGAGCGGGTCAGCCCCGCCGTGCATGGCGTTGCCGTTGTCGATCTGGAGGATGAAGCTCTCGTCCGTCTCGGTGGCGATGATATCCCACGGGATCTCGCCGTCCACGGGCGTGAACTCGGTGTAATGGTTGTGGTAGCCCGTGACCATGCCCTCGTCGGCGAGGATGCGGGAGATCTCTCGGAAGCGCTTGGCGGTGGCGTGCCAGGCGGCGGCGGAGCAGGTCATCTCCGCAGGAAGGGCGGGAACGACCAGCGTCTTGACGCCGAGCGCCTTGTGGTAGGCGATGGTCTTTTTGATGTTTTCCGGGTCGAAGGCGTTGATGCCGGAATGCCAGCCGATCAGCTGCAGGCCGGTCTCTTCCATGATGGCCTTGACCTGTTCAACGGGCCTGTCCAGACCGCCGAAGCCCTCCGCGCCGGTATAGCCGGCCGCGGCGACCTTGCGCACGGTGCCTTCGAAATCCTGCGCGAGAGATTTGTGTACGGAATAGAGCTGACATGCCATCGGGATAGCGCCCATGGGAAACCCCTCCGTTTCTGTATTGGCTATATATGGAGATCAGATCGCGAGGCGGGTGATGAACTCGGGAAGATCGGCCGCGTCGTCGCTGACGGAGAGGACGATGTTCACCTTGCGGGCCTCGGAGAGGGCGCCCAGGTGCGCGAAGAGGCTCTCCAGCTGCGCGGGGTCGGTATTCACGAGCTTCTTGAAGGCGTCCACGTAGATCAGGGAGATATCGTAATTGACGGCGAGCATGCCGGAGATGAGGCCATAGAACATATCGGCGCTGCGCTCTTCGCGCTTGGCGTAATCGCTCAGATCGACGAAGCGGATCTCATGGCGCAAATCGTACATATAGCGGGTGTCGTCGTCCACGAAGACGACGTAGCCGTGTTCGACCTTGATGGAATCGTTGGCCATATCGATGAGGCGCTTGGTCTTTCCGCTGCCCTTTTTGCCGAGGATCACTTGAACCATTGTGCATCCCTCCCGGGTAGAGTTTATTGGTAACTCTATTATACACGAGCGCGGCCCCGGCGTCAAAGGAATTCTCCCGGCATGTAAAATCTTTTGAAATCTCTTTACACGGGCGCCAAGATCCCGCACAATGGCAACCGGGAGGCGGCCCGCGCCGTCTCAATAGCAGCGCGATTTTTCAGCGAAAGGGGTCTTCACCATGCGGAAATACTTCTCCCTGCTCCTCGCTTTGGCGCTCCTGTGCCCCGCGATGGCCTTCGCCGAGCCCGCGGCCCTGGAAGAGGGCGTCCTGACAGAGCTGTTCGACGGCGACGTGATCGATATCGACGGCGACGGTGTTGCGGAGACCATCGGCTTTACCACCGTCGAAAACGAGAGCGAGGGCAATACTTCCTTCCGCCTCACCATCGGCAAGGTCCAGCTCGACGGCGAAGGAGACTGGCTCACCGGCCGCCTCCATGCCCTGCGCATGCCCGAATCCGCCTCGGACGATACGCTCTTCTTCGTCTCTGATTACGGCATGAGCGACGACGACTTGAGCTACGTCTTCTCCTACTATCAGGGCCAGATCGCCAGCGCCGGCGCCGTCGGCACCATGCCGTGGGATCTCGCCGTCACCGGCCCGAAGACCCTCTCCGGCCAGGTGCGGGGGCGCATCCTGTGCACCTGGTGGCGTCCCTGCGAATACGTCCTGGGCGTGACCAGCGGCACGGACGAGGAGTACAACTGGGTCGGCCGGCGCGTCCTCTCTATCGCGGAGGTGCCCAAGAGCGAATACGCCATGGGCTTCCACGTCACCGTGACGCGCGATCTGCCCCTGCAGGTCTCCCGCACCAACCCCTCCCTGGCCTGCGTCGTTCCCGCGGGCTCCAGCGCCATCATCGCCGCCACGGACGATATCGAATGGCTCTACATCCAGCCCACCGCCCGCAATTGGGAGTACGACTTCGCCGGGGGCTGGCTGCGCGTGGCGGACTATGGGTACAAGGCCTCCGTGGGCGGCGAGACGATCCAGACCGCTGAGCTCTTCACAGGCCTTCTCTACGCCGATTGACCTCTCGAATCGCAACGCGCCCCGGGCTCGCGGCCCGAGGCGCGTTTTTTGCGTGGCGCGCGCGCGGGAAACGTGTTATAATACCACCAAATGGATCCATTTGCCGGAGGGAGGGCCCCTTTTATGCCGCAAAACAACGATTCCATCGCCGTGATGCTCCTGTGCTGCCGCATGTCCGCCACGCGCCAGGAGCTGTTCGATCCCCTCAGCGCGCAGGAATTCAGCGCCCTCCTTTCCCAGCTGCGCAAGACGGGCAAAACGCCCGGCTGGCTCATGGGCCGCGATATCGGCGAGATCATGCGCGCCGCGGCCGTGACCGAGCAGGAGGCGCACCGGCTCCTGGTGCTGATGGAGCGCATGGTCTCCCTCTCCTACGAGCTGGACAAGTACGAGCTCAGCGGCGTGGAGGTCATCACCTGCGCGGACCGGCGCTACCCCTCCCAGCTCAGCCGCCGCCTTGGCGTCATGGCGCCGCCGGTCCTCTACGCCTGCGGCAATATGAGCCTCTTCCGCGAGCCTTCCCTGGCCTTCGCGGGCTCCGTGCCCGGAGAGGACGCCTCCGCGCGCGAGACGGCCCTCCTCGCCGACCGCGCCGCCGAGGCGAAGACCGTCCTCGTCACCGGCGCGACCAGCGGCCTCGATCAGACCGCCGAATACCGTCTGTGCGAAAACGGCGGCAACCTCATCGCCTGGCTGCCTGGCGGCATGCTGGAGACCATCCGCCGCGAGGGGCTATCCGAGCTGCTCGCGTCCCGCCGCGCCGCCGCCATCTCCGTCTGCCACCCGGAGGCGCCCGTGCAGTCGCAAAACGCCCGCGCGCGCAGCAAGTGCCTCTACGCCAGCGGCACGGTCTCCTACGTGATCGGCTGCGAATACAAGCGCGGCGATACCTGGGACGGTGCCGCCGAAGCCCTGCGCGGCCGCTATACCGAGCGCATGTACGTCTGGGATACGGACCTCTACCCCGGCAACGCCATGCTGCTCAAGCGCGGCGCGATCCCCCTCGAAGGGGCGGACAAGCTCGATTTCCAGCAGCTGCGCTCCCGCTGGAGCCAGGACGAGG
>CACZOT010000122.1 GCA_902782795.1 uncultured Eubacteriales bacterium
CGCGCGCCTGGCTCGAGCCGGCGGTGATCCTCTTCGCGCTGGCCGTGTCCATCGTCATCAACATGGGCACCCATTTCATCTTCCCGGACGTCTCGTTCATCACTTTTGCCGTCAGCGCTATCCTGCAGCTGGCCCTCTCCATCGATTACGCCATCATGCTCCTGCACGCCTATAACGACCTGCGCGAGACGGAGCCCGACTCCCAAAGCGCCATGACAGGGGCGCTTTCGCAGTGCTTTATGCGCATCGCCTCCAGTGCGTTCACGACGGTCGCGGGGCTGCTTTCACTCCTGTTCATGAGCTTCACTATCGGCTTCGATATCGGTCTGGCGCTCTCCAAGGGCATCGTCATCAGCATGCTCTCGGTCTTTTTGCTCATGCCCGCGGCGACTCTCCTGTGCGAAAAGGGCCTGCGCCGCACGCGCCACAAGCCCCTGCGCCTGGGAGGCGAGCACCTGGCGGCCTTCATCTACCGCTTCCGCGCGCCGGTGGCCGCTCTTCTTGTGCTGGCGGTGGCCTGCGGGTTCTGGCTGCAGAGCGGCAACCATACACTTTTACGGATTCCGGGCGCTCCGGCCAGAACACCGAAACAGCCGCCGTAAGCGCGGTTTTCGGCGAATCGAACCCGCTGGTGCTGCTCGTACCCGGCGGGGACACCGACGAGGACTTCGCCGCCCAGCGCGTCCTGGTGGAGGCGATCCGCGCCATCCGCGTGGAGGGGGAGGAGCCCTTCGGGGAGATTGCCTCTATGGTGACGACCGGCGCGGACGCCCTCGTCTATTACGCAGCCGACGAGGTCGCGCAAATGACGGGCATGCAGCCCCTGGCCGTGCGGGCCTTTTTCCTCCTGAACGGCTTCGGGGAAAGCGTGCGCGCCGACAGGCTCTTGGAAGCGGCGGGCGTGATCGCCGCTGGAAACGAGCGCGTGCGTGAGCTGCGCGAGGCCCTGGAGACCGCGCGCGGCGCCTTCATGGGCCCGCGGTACGCGCGGTTCCTCATCGAGATGAACTTCGCCGCCGGGGACGATCGCGCCCGGCCGGCCATCGATGCTCTGCTCTCCGCCGCGCGCGAACACTGCGGCGAAGACGTGTACCTCACGGGCGTGGCTATGTCCAGCTATGATATCGGCGCGGCCTTCGAGGGGGACCTGGCCAAGGTGAACCTCATCACCTTCTTCGCCATCCTGCTGATCGTGGCGGCGTCTTTCCGCTCGCTGCCCCTGCCGCTCCTGATCGTCTTCGTCATCGAGGGGGCCATCTGGATCACCATGGGGATCTCCCGCCTGCAGGGCGCGCCGATCTTCTTCATGTCTTACCTCATCTGCGTCTCCATCCAGATGGGCGCGACCATCGATTACGGCATCCTCCTGAGCGACCAGTACCGCTCGCTGCGCAGGGCGGGGGAGAGTTCCCGGAAGGCCCTCGCAGAAGCTGTGCGCCGCGCTATGCCGACGATCCTCACCTCCGGCGTGATCCTCACCACCGCCGGAGCGATCATCGGGGTGCGCTGCAGCGTGTACTATATCTCGGCCATCGGGCTTCTGCTCTCGCGCGGAGCGGCGGTGTCGGTCGCGCTGGTGTTGACGCTGCTCCCGGCGCTCCTTGCGCTGGGTGACAGGTTCATTGCTGGCGGCGATTCGATTGTTCAATGATTTATCACATTACTACATTGAAGCTTAAATTGACAATCAACTATAGGTTGCTGTATAATAAATTGGTTCCGTTGTAAAACGGGAAATATGACAGGAGGGATTATCTGTGAAAAAGACACTGGCCCTGCTTCTGGCGCTGTGCATGGTTCTCATGAGCTGCGTCGCGCTGGCCGACGACACGGAAGTGGCGTATGATACCTATACGTATCATGCCTACACTACCTCGCTCGGCAACTGCTGGAACCCCCATACCTGGGAGACGAATGCTGAAGACGCTGTCAACAGCTACATCACTTCCCCCTTCGTTTCCATGCAGATTCTCGATTCCGAGAACGGCGTGTACCAGTGGACCTATGAGATGGCCGAATCCGTGACCGACGTTACCGCCGATCATCAGGACGACCTGACCAAGTACCCCGTCACCCTGCAGGAGGGCAAGACCGCCGAGGATACCACCGAGGGCTTCGTCTTTGAGATCAAGCTCAACGAGAAGGCCTGCTGGGAGAACGGCGAGCCCATCACTGCCGACACCTACATCGAGTCCATGAAGCTCCTCCTCGCTCCGGAGATGAAGAACTACCGCGCCAACCTGTACTACGCGGGTGAGTCCGCCGTCGCCGGCGGCGCCGAGTTCTACTTCCAGGGCGATATCGCCTACCTGCCCATCGGCATGGCCACCTCCGATTACCTCGCCAATGGCAGCGTCGATGATCTCTACATCGATTGCTGGGGCTTCTGGGGCGCCGAGGGCTATGTGGACGCCGAAGGCAACGAAGTGCCGCAGTATGTGTCCGTGTCTGACGAAGTCGCCTACAGCGCCGACGGCGCCGGTGACGACGAGTTCAGCGGCAAGGGCCTCTACGACGAGTACTTCGCTCCGGGCGCGCCCTACGAGTCTTACGCCGCGGATTACGTTTGCAACACCCAGGCCTACGAGGACAACGTGGATTACGATGCGACCGTCGGCTGCTACAAGGTCGATGATTACACCATCCGCTACGTCAACGCCACCTACATCGATTTCAACTACTTCCTCACCTCTCTGACCTCCACCTGGCTGGTCTACGAGCCGCTCTACACCGCTGGCCTGGATACCTCCGGCTCTCTGGTGACGACCGACTACTGCACCAGCAAGGAGACCACCATGGCCTATGGCCCGTACCGCATCGAGAGCCTCCAGGAAGGCAAGCAGATCGTGTACGTGCAGAACGAGAACTGGTACGGCTATGAGAAGCAGGAAGACGGCAGCCTCCTGTCCATCACCCCGTACGAGGTCGACGGCGAGCAGATCCAGCGCTACCAGACGACCAGCGTCGTCGTGGACGTGATGGACAACGCGGCCGCCAAGCAGGCCTTCCTCAAGGGCGAGCTCACCAGCTGGACCCCCGAGGCGGACGATCTGCTGACCTACGCCACCTCCGACCAGCTCTACAAGGTCGACGAGACCTACACCATGTCCTTCTTCTTCAACACCAACCTTGATATGCTCAAGGCCATGGACGAGAGCAAGGGCAACACCAACAGCGTTGTGCTGAGCAACTACACCTTCCGCCGCGCCATGTCTCTGGCCATCGACCGCGCCGAGTACGTGACCGCCACCGAAGGCTACAAGCCCGCCTACGCCATCATGAACAACCTCTACTTCTACGATGTGTACAACGATCCGACCTCCTCTTACCGCAACAGCGACGAGGCCATGGAAGCGATCGTCAACCTGTACGAAGTCGAGTACGGCGAGGGCACGCCCTACGCGACCCTGCGCGACGCGTACCTCTCCATCAACGGCTACAACCTGACCGAGGCGAAGGAGCTCTTCACGCAGGCCTGCACCGAGCTCGTGGCTGACGGCCTCTACACCGAGGGCGATCCGATCCACGTCCGCATCGGCTGGGCCAAGGGCGCTCTCCAGGCTTCCGACACCAAGGTTGTCGAGATCCTGAACAAGCAGCTGAACACCGCTCTCGAAGGCACCGGTTTCGGCGCGATCGAGCTCGAGCCCATCGGCAACATCAACAACCGTTATGACGCTGTCCCGGCTGGCGAGTACGCCATCGGTTACGGCGCCTGGGGCGGCGCGGCCTTCTATCCGTTCCGCAACTTCCAGGTCTACTGCGATCCGGAGCAGTACTCCATCAACGAGGCTGCTGACTGGGATCCCACCACTGAGACCCTCACCATCAGCATCGACGGCGAAGACGTGACCATGACCTGGCAGGCCTGGTCTCGCGCCATGATCGGCTCCGGCCCCTACTCCGCTGCTGATTTCGAGACCAAGCTCCACATCACCGCCGTGATGGAAGAAGAGTACCTCAAGAAGTTCTACCGCATCCCGCTGGCTGGCACCACCAGCTGCGAGCTGCTCGCGTACCAGGTGAGCTACTACACCGAAGACTACAACATCATGTACGGCTTCGGCGGCCTGGAGCTCATGAGCTACAACTACACGGACGCCGAGTGGGCCGAGTATGTGGCCGAAGAAGGCGGCGTGCTGAGCTACGAATAAGTAAGCTCTTGCCCTGCCCCCGCGTTTGAGGGCAGGGCAGCCATGGAGGCAGGGCACAACCTCTGCCTCCATGGTTTTGTGTGATGTGAGAAACCGGAAGGAGAAGCACTCTCATGACGAAGTATGTGCTCAAGCGCGTGCTGCTGATGTTCTTCACGTTCATGGTCATCATGACCATCGAATTCGTGCTCGTCCGTCTGCTTCCGCGCGAACTGCCCACCGATAAGACCCAGGCTGCGGCGATCGCCTCCCGCTGGGAAGCGCTCGGCTATAATGAACCTATCATGACGCAGTTCGGGATCTACCTGAAGAATATCGTCACCAAGTGGGATTTCGGCACATCCTGGTACATCGCCTTCCGCAAGCCTGCGTGGGACGTGCTCATCGACAGGCTTCTGCCGACGGTGCTCGTCAACCTGTATTCGCTGGTCTTCTCCATCCCGATCGGCATACTGCTGGGCATTTACGCGGCGATCCGCAAAAACAAATGGCAGGACAGCTTCATCAGCACGATGGTCATGCTGTTCGTGTCCATCCCCAGTTACGTGTATGCCTTCCTCGTCCAGTATTTCCTCTACTTTAAGCTGGGCTGGCTGCCGCTGCAGGTATATTCCCTCGCGGACGCCGGCGGGAGCTGGTTCTCCGGCAAGATGTTCTACAGCATGATCGCGCCGGTGCTGGCCCTGTCCTTCGGCGAGATCGCCGGCCTGTGCCGCTTCACCCGCGCGGAGCTGACGGAAACGCTGACTTCCGATTACATGCTCCTCGCGCGTACCAAGGGCCTCTCCCGTGCGCAGGCCACCACGCGCCACGCCCTGCGCAACGCCATGGTGCCCATCCTGCCGATGCTGATCTCCAGCTTTATCGGCATCCTGGGCGGCTCCATGATCATCGAGCAGATCTTCTCCATTCCCGGCGTTGGTCAGCTCTATCTGAAATCGATCCAGCTCTTTGATTACGACGTGTTCATGATGGACGGCGTCTTCTACACCTTCATCGGCCTGCTGGCCGGCATCGTCGTGGATATCAGCTACGGCTTCATCGATCCGCGGATCAGAATGGGGGAGAGGTAATATGAGCGAGAAGATTCCATCCATCCCCAGGGAAAAATTCTCCTTCGTGCATGAAGGAGAACGGCTGCACGATAAGCAGTTCGACGATAAGCCGATCAGCTATTTCAAGGACGCGTGGATCCGCTTCCGCAAGAACCACGCTTCCGTTGTCGCGACGGTGATCATCGCGCTGATCATCCTGTTCGCGTTCCTCATGCCCCTGCTGAACACCCGCTACAACGCGCGCTTCATGGATCCGTACTACGCCAAAAAAGCGCCGCGCAGCCTCGCTTTGCGTCCCCTGGGCATCGCCGACGGCGGCCAGTCTCGCGCCTTCAGCGAGAAGGGCCTCGTGCGCGCGGTGGCCATCGGCATCGCCGCGGAGGATTGGGACGCCCACGGCGCTACCCTCGAGGAGGGCCTGGAGAGCTATTATCAGCCCATGCTGAAGATCGGCGATCCGGTGGAAAAGCGCGCCGGCAAAAACATCACCCGCAACTATACCGGCCGCATCGACGTGTATCTGGAGACGGGCTTCCTCTACCAGAGCGTCATGCAGGCGGAGTATGACAACATCCGCGCCTGGGAAGAGGAGACAGGCAAGCACGTCCTCTATCCGCTGATCGAGGACAATAACTACAACGCCGATCCTCAGGACGCCAACAACTGGTACAAGACGAAAAAGAGCGTCCCGGTTTCCACCCGCGAGGGCGGCAAGGCCAAGGAGCTTTCCTACGAGCCCGGCCTCGTCCTGGAAGACAACTACAAGCGCGACGCTGATGGCAACCCCATTTACTACGAATTCACCGGCGGCGGATCGCTCGCGACGGCGCAGTACAAGGTCCGCGTGCTGTACTATAATTACTACATCTACAAAAACGGCTTCGAGCCGGACTATATCCTCGGCACTGACAGCCAGGGCTACGATCTGGCCCTGCGCATGGCGGGCGGCATCCGCTTGAGCCTGCTCGTGGCTGTGTGCGTCTCCGTGATCAACTTCATCCTCGGCGCCATGTACGGCGCGGTCGAGGGCTATTACGGCGGCTGGGTCGATATGACGCTGGAGCGCATCAGCGATATCCTCGCCGACGTGCCATTCATCATCGTGGCGACCCTGTTCCAGATCCACCTGGCCTCGAAGCTCGGCGCGGTCCCGTGCCTGCTGTTCGCGTATATCGTCACAGGCTGGATCGGCACGGCTTCGCGCGTGCGCACGCAGTTCTACCGCTTCAAGAACCAGGAATACGTCATGGCTGCCCGCACCCTCGGCGCGCGCGACAGGCGCATCATCTGGAAGCACATCTTCCCGAACTCTCTGGGCACCATCATCACCTCCTGCGCTTTGGTCATCCCTGGCGTCATCAACTCCGAATCGATGCTCTCGTTCCTGGGTATCGTCAAGCTCGGCTCCGCGGCGACCACCTCTCTTGGCACGCTGCTGGCCGACGCAGCGAGCATCTGGACGAACTATCCGCACCTGATGATCTGCCCGGCGGTGGTGCTTTCGCTTCTGATGATCTGCTTCAACCTGTTCGGCAACGGACTGCGCGATGCGTTCAACCCGTCTCTGCGCGGCGTGGAGGAATAAACGATGAAGGACAACATTCTCGAAGTCAAGCGCCTGAAGATCGCTTTCCGCACGCAGGCGGGCACGCTCAAGGCCGTGCGCGATATCTCCTTTGACCTGCAGCGCGGCCGCACTCTCGCCATCGTGGGCGAGAGCGGCTCCGGCAAGTCGGTCACATCCCGCGCCGTGATGGGCATCCTCGCGGGCAACTCCATCGTCGAGGGCGGCGAGATCTTCTACGACGGCAAGGACCTGCTCCGCATCGCCGAGGAAGATATGCAGAAGATCCGCGGCGACAAGATCTCCATGATCTTCCAGGATCCGCTTTCCTCACTGAACCCGATCGTAAAGATCGGCAAGCAGATCACGGAGGCCATGCTCCTCAAGAGCAAGACCGGCCGCCGCGAATCCGCCCGCGCCTATAAGAAGCTGCTCGCTCTTCTGCGCAAAACTGCACACGAGGCGAACGCGGCCCAGCCCGAGCGCATCGATTCCCTGTTCGATACCTTCGCCGCCTTCTGCACCGAGGGCACGAAGCTCGAGGACGCCTACAACAACGCCTCCGTCCACGCGCAGGAGCTCGCCGCCATGATCGACGATTTCCTCTTCAAGGCGGAGAAAAAGCAGAACCTGGATGTGCGCCAGACCCTGCGGGACTACGCCTCCCGCCTTCGCCGCACGAAGGACCCGCTCCTCACCGCCGATTGCGACAGCGATCTGAACGCGCTCGAGGCGGAGCTGGATAAGGCTGCCTCCGGCGCCGGCAAGGCCACTGCGGAGAAGCTCGTGCCCGGGGAGATTATTGCGCTTCTGCGCCGCACCCGCGCCCTGCTGGAAACGATCAACACCAAGCCCAGGCCGGATTTCATGGCTATCGGCTATGCCCGCACCAAGCATCCCGGCGAAACCTTGACGCCGGCCCAGGCCGCCCAGGCTCTCGACGGCGAGTTCATGAGCGAGTTCTTGCCCCTTCTGGACAAGGCTGTGCAGTTCTCCATGGGTCGCTCCATCAGCGCCAAGAAAGCCCTGCTCCCGCGGCTGCGCGAAGCGCAGAAGTGGTACGCTTCGGATTTCGCCCGCAAGGAAGGCCTCTCCCGCGCCAAGTCGCTCACCAAGGAGGTCGAATCCTCCATCGACCGGCTCGAGGTCGTCAAGGACAGCGCCGCTTACGCGTTTGGTTCTTCTCTCACCGGCGCGATCGAGCGCTACTTCTCCTGCAAGGAGCGCAATCCCCGCGAGGAGGCCCGCTTCGCCCGGCAGAACGCCCGGCGCGAGAGGCTCATCGCCCGCGGCCGCAACGTGACGTGGAAGGTCGTGCCCGCCAACGTGTACGATCTGGACGATCTGCGCGGCAACATCATCACTGTGGTGGAGCGCCTGGCCGACCGCTATGAGGCCGACGTGGAGAACGCCGCGAACGAGGACATCCGCGCCCGCACGAACGCGCTCGTCAACGCGCTGCGCGCCGATTCCTCCCAGATGGTCGCACGCCTCACCAAGCGCATGGCCCGCGAGCGCGCCATCAAGCTGATGGAGGAAGTGGGCATCCACGAGCCGCGGCAGCGCTTTTACCAGTACCCCTTCGAGTTCTCCGGCGGCATGCGCCAGCGCATCGTCATCGCCATCGCCCTGGCCGCCGACCCGGATATCCTCATCTGCGACGAGCCCACCACCGCGCTGGACGTCACCATCCAGGCGCAGATCCTGGAGCTTATCAACCGCCTGAAGGCGGAGCGCAACTTCTCCGTCATCTTCATCACGCACGATCTGGGCGTGGTGGCCAACATGGCGGACGATATCGCCGTGATGTACGCAGGCAAGATCGTCGAATACGGCACTGCGGACGATATCTTCTACGATCCGCGCCATCCCTACACCTGGGCGCTCCTCTCTTCGATGCCGGATCTCGACACCAAGGAGAAGCTCGAGGCGATCCCCGGCACGCCGCCGAATATGATCTACCCGCCCAAGGGCGACGCCTTCGCCGACCGCAATCGCTACGCGATGCAGATCGACTTCGAGCAGCAACCGCCCATGTTCCGCGTATCCGAAACGCACACCGCCGCCACCTGGCTGCTCCATCCGGACGCGCCGAAGGTAGAGGTGCCCAAGGTCATTACCGACCGCATCGCCAGGATGCGTGCCAAGGAAGCCAATCAGGAAGGAGGCGCCGCGCATGCCGAATAACACGAACGAGACTCTGCTGCGCGTGGAGCACCTCTGTCAATTCTTCGGGCCGGTGAAGGCCGTCAACGACGTGTCCTTCGATATCAAGCGCGGTGAGGTCTTCGGCCTCGTGGGCGAGAGCGGCTGCGGCAAGACCACCACCGGCCGCTCCATCATCCGCATCTACAATATCACCTCCGGCTCCATCTACTTCAAGGGCCAGCGCATCTGCGCGGGCACCCTCTCTTACGAGAACGCCATCCGCGAGGCTCGCAAGGCCCTGCGCGCCGCCACCTCTCCGGAGGAGAAGGAGCGCCTCAGGAAGACCATCGAGGAGAACCGCGCGGCCATCCGCTCCGCGAAGCACGATCACAAGCATTCCGACGAGGATTATGCCAAGGGCCTCGTGGCCCATCTGGAGAAGGAGCGCGACGAAGCCCTCGCCAAGGCCGGGGCCGACGCTGTGGCTATCCGCAAGGAATATGCCGAGAAGATCCGCATTGCGAAGAAAACGCGGCTGATCACGAATATCCAGATGATCTTCCAGGATCCCGTCGCCTCCCTGAACCCGCGCATGACCGTGCGCGAGATCATCGCCGAGGGTCTGATCATCCAGGGCGTGCGCGATCAAAAGTACATCGACGAAAAGGTCTACGAGATCCTCGAGCTGGTCGGCCTGACGCGCGATCACGCGGGCCGCTATCCGCACGAGTTCTCCGGCGGCCAGAAGCAGCGCATTGGCATCGCTCGGTCCGTCATCATGCAGCCGGATATGCTCATCGCCGACGAGCCCGTCAGCGCGCTGGACGTGTCCATCCAAGCCCAGGTCATCAATCTTCTGGGCGATTTGCGGGACCGCCTCGGCCTGACAATTCTCTTCATCGCGCACGATCTGTCCGTCGTCAAGTATTTCTCGGACCGCATCGGCGTCATGTACTACGGCGAGATGGTGGAGCTGGCCACCTCGGACGAGCTCTTCGCGCACCCGCTGCATCCGTACACGCGCTCGCTGCTTTCGTCCATTCCGCTGCCCGATCCGCGTACGGAGAAGAAGCGCACGCGCATTACCTACAACCGCTTGGCCGAGCACGATTATTCCGTTGATAAGCCCTCCCTGCGAGAGGTTGCTCCCGGGCACTTCGTGCAGTGCAACGACGCGGAATTCGCCCGCTATCAGGCAAAGCTCAAGGAGCAGGCATGAAGAAGCCTTCCGCCGGGGAAAAGCGCGCCCCGCGCGCCGCGCTTTGGGCAAGCCTCGTCGCCGTCGTGGTGATCGCGGCGCCAATTTCGCGCTTTCGCGGGCTAGGGCTGCGACAAGGTGCTGCGCGGAATTTCTTCGCCCTCAGCGACGGCTTTTTCGTAGCCGGCGCGCTGGTTGGAGGAATCGGTCTGCTGACGTGGGTCGGCTCCACGGGGTTTTTCGACATGATCTCCTACGGGCTGCAAGGGCTCTGGCATCGCCTGACGCCGTTTCTGCATCCCTCCGGGCAGACTTCGTTTTACGATTACAAGCTCGCCCGTGCGGAAAAGCGCAAATCGCCGTCCCGGGCGATGATCCTTGTAGGCTTGGCGTGCATCGCTCTGGCCGGGCTGTTCCTGGCGCTATATTACCGATTTCGCTGAATAGAAGAAACGCCGCTCTCCCAACACATGGAGAGCGGCGTTTTCCGTTTCTACAGGCGCAGGCGCGGCTTTTGCGCACTGAGCCAGCGCAGCCACACATACAGGAGCAGAACGTCCACGGGATACTGCGCCAGGTTCTTGAGGGCGCGACCGGGCAGGATTGCCCAGAAGGCTTTTCCGTATAGAATTTGTAGCCAGAGCGTGTTGAGCAGCAGGTTCACGACGAGATCGATCACGGCCTTCGATACCGCTGCGCGCGCCAGTGTTACGGGCCGTTCGTAGAAGGCCCAGGCGTACACGAAACCGCCGATCATCGCAGAAAGCGTGAAGCCTGGGAAATAGGCGCCCATAGGCTTGATCACATGGCCGATGATGTCTCCCAGAGCCGCGCAGGCGATAGCCGGGACCGGTCCGCACAGAAGAGCAGTGGCCGCCACGCACAGATACCCGAAGCTGACACGTATCGTCGGGCCGATGGGGATGCTCACCGCGAGGTTCAGGGCGATCTCCATCGCCAGCAGCATGGCGCAGTAGACCAGCCGCCGCGTCTGCCGGAGACGGCGCAGGGAGGAGAGGAAGCGCCCTTCGGCGCGCCGTGCGGTCATCTCAGAACAGGCCGCTGATCCGGCCGTCCTCGTCGATATCGATGCGCTCCGCAGCGGGAGATTTAGGCAGGCCGGGCATGGTCATGATATCGCCTGTAAGCGCCACGATGAAGCCCGCGCCAGCGCTCGCCTTGAGGGAGCGTACCGTGACGGTAAAGCCCTCCGGCGCGCCGAGCTTTTTCGGATCGTCCGAGAAGGAGTATTGCGTCTTGGCCATGCAGATGGGCATTTTATCGCAGCCGAGGCGGGTGAGCGTTTCGATCTCCTTTTTGGCGGCGGGCAGGATGCTGGCGCCCTTGCCGCCGTACACGCGGCGCACGATGGCGTCGATTTTCTCCTCGATGGAGCCGTCCAGCGAATAGCTGAAGGTGAAATCTCCC
>CACZOT010000123.1 GCA_902782795.1 uncultured Eubacteriales bacterium
CGGCGAAAAGTGCCGGCCCGGTTCTTTTTCCGTGGAACGGCTTAGCGGCGGGGGAATGAACGCCGCGCGCAAAGAATACACATGCTCGTGGCCGGGAATCGCCCGGCCGGGAAGGGGCACTTGCATCCATGTCCAAGCGTTCTCTGGTCTTTATCGCAGCGGCCTGGCTGGTCATTCTCGTCGCGGCGCTCGCCTCGGCGATCACCATGCGCGTCTCCGGCGCGGGCGTGGGCTTCGCCGTCGGCAACGGCGTCTACGTCACCGAGGAGGAATACGAGCGCATCAGCCGCTATGCCCGCCTGGAAGAGGTGCGCCGCACGGTCAAGGATTCCTACTACCGCGAGGTGGACGACGATACCCTCGTCCTCGGCGCGGTGCGCGGCATGCTCGAAGCGCTTGAGGATCGCTACACCTTCTACTACACCGTGGAGGAAATGGAGAAATCCAATTCACACAACACCGGCGTGTACAAGGGCATCGGAGTGACCATCGCCGCGGATAAGGACGGCAACCTCTCCATCCTGCGCATCTTCCGCGATACGCCCGCAGAGCGCGCGGGCATGCAGACGGGGGATCTGCTCATCGCCGTGAACGGGCAGCCCGTCTCCGGCGCGACCGCCAAGGACGTGGACGACGCCGTGGCCATGATCGCCGATTGCGGCGACGAACTCTTCACGCTCACCCTGCTGCGCGGCTCGGAGGAGCTAGAGCTCTCCATGCGTCGCGAGACGGTCACCATGAACCGCGTCTACTGGGAAATGATGGACGATATCGGCTACGTGCAGATCACCGATTTCCTGGGCGACGACGTCGAAGGCTTCCTGGGCGCGCTGGCCTCCATCGAGGAGGCGAACGCGCGCGGGATGATCATCGATCTGCGCAACAACACCGGCGGCTACCTCGACGACGTGGTCGAGATCGCCGACGCCCTCCTGCCCGAGGGACTCATCGTCTACACCGAGGACCGCGCCGGCTCCCGCCGCGAGGAACGCTCTGACGCCGCCTGCGTGGATTTCCCGGTGGTCTGCCTGGTAAACGATATGTCCGCCAGCGCTTCGGAGGTGCTCTCCGGCGCGGTGCAGGATTACGGCATCGGCGCCATCATCGGCGAGACGACCTTCGGCAAAGGCATCGTCCAGACCATCCTCACCTTCCAGGACGGCGCGGGCATGCAGCTCACCACCGCGACCTATTACACCCCCTCGGGCCGCTGCATCCACGGCACCGGTATCGAGCCGGATTACACCGTCCCGGACGACCCGGAGACCGCCGAGGACGAGACGCTCCTCTTCGCCCTGGATTGGCTGCGCGACCGCCCCTGACGGCTTGCATGGAGGTGCATGACGATGGCTGAACCCCGCCCGTGGAGGCGCGCGCTCTTGGCAGCCTTGGCAGCGGCTGTGGTCGTGCTCCTCAAGAGCGTGCCCGTCGTCGGCGCGACGCCCTGGATCTGCGCGGCGGTGGACGCTCTCTCCCTGGGCGCGCTGCTGCTCTTCACGGCGAACTGTTCCTGGACGGCGGCGCTGCTCGGGGCCGTTCTCACCGGCGCGCTGGATCTCGCCCAGGGCACGGTTCCCTGGATGCTGCCCGTCTCGCTGGGCGTCGGGCATTTTCTCGCCGCGCTCGTATGGCGCAGGGTTAATCGACCCGCAGTGCGCGCTGTGGCCGCTGCCCTGACCGTCTTCGCGGCGCAGTGGCTCCTGGTGGCGGCGGGTTACGTACTGACAAAGGACGTCTCCATCGGCGGCGCCCTGCGCACGGCGGCGCGAAGCCGCTGGTACGCGGGCGCGTGGTACGCGGCGGTACTGGCTGCGAGCGCCCTGCGGGAGAGACGGCGCGCGTAAAAAACGCGGGCGGACCGGAAACGGTCCGCCCGATTTTTTTGCCTCAGCGCAGATCCTTGCGCATGTGTTCCTCGTCTTCATAGCAAAAGCCCAGGCGCAGGTAGAAGGCTTGCGAGCCCTCGTAGCCGCGCCCGCCCAGGTGCACGCGCGCGGCGGCTTTGCCGAGGCCGCGCAGCTGCCGCTCGACGTGCCGGAACAGAGCCGTCCCGACGCCTTGACGCCAGTGGGCGGGGTGCACACTAAAGCGGTGCAGCCACACGTCCTCCGTGCCGGGAATGGACGACCATCCCAAGCTCCCCAGGACCCGTCCCTCCGGCGAGAGGGCGAGGAAGAACCCGTCGCCGCGCGCCAGGTAGTTCGCGTCGATATCGAGCAGGTCCTCGTTCAGCGTTGGGACCCGGCCCAGCGCGTCCTTCGCGGCAAGAATCATGTAGATCATGTCGTCTCGCCAGCGCCGCTCGTAGCGGACGATCGTCACGCGCTCCATTGTTCCAGCAATAACCGCATCCAGGCGGAGACGTCCATATCGTACACCCTGTCCAGGTTTTCGCTGGAAAGGACAGAGGCCGTTTCCCCGCAGGCGACGGCCCTACCGCGGTCCAGAAGGAGCGCCTTCGTGCCGAACGCGCGCGCGAGGGAGAGATCGTGCACGACGGAGACTACCGCCCGGCCCGGCCGCGCCAGCCATTCCCTAAGCAGGGCGAAAAGCTGCTTTTGGTAGACGAGATCGAGATGGTTCGTGGGCTCGTCCAGCAGCAGCAGGGAGGGCTCCTGCGCGAGCAGCTGTGCCAGGAACATGCGCTGCACCTCGCCCCCGGAAAGGGTGAGGGCGCTGCGACGGCGCAATTTGGCAAGGCCGGTGAGGCGTAGGGCCTGTTCGACGGCTTCCTCTCCGCCGTCGTCTCCCTCCCGGGAAAAGAGCGAGCGCGAGCGGGAATACCGCCCCATGCGCACGATCTCCTCAACGGTAAAGGCGTAGCTGAGGCTGTGGCTCTGCGTGAGCACGCCCACCTGCCGCGCCAGGGCGGCGGGCCGCAAGCAGGCGATATCCAGCCCGCCCAATTGGATCCGCCCGGTGTAGGGCACGCCCCGGGAGACGGCGTTCACCACGGTGGATTTGCCCGCGCCGTTCGGCCCGGCGATCATCAGCCAATCGCCCTCGTCCGCGGAAAAGGAGACGCCGTCCAGAACCGTCTTTTCGCCGTAGCGCACAGTCAGCCCTTCAACGGAGAGCATCATTCGCCCGCCCCCTTTCGCGTGCGGTAGAAGATGACCACGAACACCACCGCGCCGATCAGCGAGGTGACCACGCCGATGGGCAGCTCGATCGGCCGCAGGATGACCCTCGCCGCGAGATCGGCCAGGAGCAGGAACATCGCCCCGCCGAAGAGGGAGGCGGGCAGGAGGCGCTTGTGGTTCGGCCCGACGATCATGCGCGCCATGTGCGGCGTGACCAGGCCCACAAAGGCGATGGTCCCGCCCACGGACACGCATACGCCGATCAGCCCGCTCACCGCGATCATCACCAGCAGCTTCACGCGCCGCACGTTCACGCCCACATGGC
>CACZOT010000124.1 GCA_902782795.1 uncultured Eubacteriales bacterium
AGCGCCAGGAGGAACGAGGCCGCCGTCAGCGGGATGGTGACGCGCACGCCGTATTCCAGGATCTTGGGAAAGGATTCCAGCAGGATGGTCCAGGTTCTCTCGTTCATTGCTTCCTCTCCAGACGGATGTCTTTACAGGCAGGTCGTTTCCATGAGGCGGACGATCACGCGCACGCCCTGCAAAAAGGCCCGGACGGAGATGCGCTCGTTGGTGCCGTGAACGCCCTCGGCAGAGACTTCCTCCTCCTCGAGGAAGGGCCCGAAGCGCATCACGCAGCGGCAGATCTCCTCATAGTTGCGGGCGTCGGTGGCGCCGCGGTTCTGGGCGGGGATGAAGACCAAGCGGTCGAAATACCGTTCGAGGGTCTCCCTGAGGGCCGAATAGCCCGGCGCGTCCGCGTCCGAGGGGCGCGAGGCGGCGACGGACTGCACGTACTCCAGCTCCACCCCCTCGCCCACCAGCCCGCGGCAGTGGGCCAGCAGGCTTTCCGGCGTGTCCTGCGGGCAGAGGCGGAAGTTGATCACCGCCTCCATATCCTGTGGCATGACGTTTCCCGCCGGCGCGCCTCCGGAGATCATCGTGGGGGCCACGGTGGTCTGGACCAGGTGGTACAGGCTCTCATGCCGGAGGAACCAGGCGAGGATCTCCTCCTCGTGGGCGGAGAGATCCCCCACCCAGGTCTTCATGGGCTCCTCGGTGATGTACGGGGCGAGGAGCAGAAGGCTCCTGCGCGCGGATTCGGAGAGGAACGCCTTGGGCGGGTTCTCCACGATGGCGGCGATGGCCCGGCTCAGCGTCCCCAGCGAGGTGCCCCGGAAGGGGTTGGAGCTGTGCCCGCCGCGCGAACGGACCCGGAGGCGCATATCCGCGTAGCCCTTCTCATACAGGCCGATGGGGCAGACGAGCGCGCCGGGCGCGCCCCAATCCGCGGCGTCGGTGACGTCCCCCGCGCCCTCGTCCAGGACGTACTCCAGCTCCACGCCCCGCTCCCTGAGCGTGCGGACGATGGCCCGCGCTCCGTGGGAGAGGGTCTCCTCATCCTCGCCGAAGGCCAGGTAGACCGCGCGGCGGAAGGTCCTCCCCTGGGCAAGGAGGTACTCGGCGCTCTCGAGGATGGCGACCAGCATTTGCTTGATATCCATGGCCCCGCGGCCCCAGACATATCCTTCGGCCAGATCGCCGGAAAAGGGGCCGTGTTTCCAGTTCCCCTCCGTGCCGGGCACGACGGGCACCACGTCCTGATGCGCCATGAAGAGGGCCGGACGCAGGTCCTTGCGGGTGCCGGGGATGGCGATCAGCAGGCTGTGGCCGATCTCCTCCCACTTGGCGGCGGCGGCGACGGCGGGGTAGCTCTCGCGCAGGAACGCGTGCAGGGCGTCGAATTGATCGTAGCGGATGCGGCCCGTATCCACATAGCTCGTGGTCTCGAAGCGGATGGCGCCGCGCAGGCGCTCCACTGCGGCCTCTGCCGGGAAGGAGGGGTAATCGCCCTCGTGGCGGAACAGATCAGCGTTTTTCATGCGTTTTTTTCACAGGCAAAGCCGCGGAAGCGGGACGGACCCGCTTCCGCGGCAGAGCGCCTTTCCGTTATTCTTCGGGCATCTCGCTGGTGCGGTCCTCGCCGTGGAAGTAGAGGCACAATTCGCTCAGGGAGCCGTCCTCACGCATCTCGGCGATGGTCTCGTTGACGGCGGCGAGAAAGGTGGCGGTATCCTCGGTGTTGTTCACCGGGAAGGCCACCGGGTCGCCGGGCAGCACGGCCGCGACCTTGATCTCGGCGTCGGGATGGGCGGCCATGTAGGATTCATAGGAGCCCTTGGAGTTGATGGTGAAATCCACTCGCTTCTGCTGGAGCTGCTGCACGCAATCCTGGAAGGCGTCGGTGTAGACGACGGTCGCGCCGTACTCCTCGGCGAGCATCGCGTAGGTGCTGGAGGGAGAGTTCGCGCTGGTGAGGCCGGCCACATCCTCCAGGGAGGTGATGGTGTCGTTGTCGGAGCGGACGATCAGGTACTTGGTGGAATAGATGTACGGATCGGAGAAGTTGTAGTTCTCGGCGCGGTCCGGGGTGTAGCCAACGCCGTTGCAGACGATGTCCCAACGCTCGGCCTTGATGCCGTCGAGCAGGCCGCTCCACTCGGCCTCCTTAAATTCGACTTCGACGCCGATATGCTTGGCGATGCGGCGGGCGATCTCGATATCATAGCCGGTGAGCTCGCCGGTCTCGAGATCCTTGGATTCCCAATCGGGATCGTGGAAGGTCCAGGGCTCCCAAACGCCCTCGGTGCCGACGATCAGGGTGCCGCGCTCCTGGATGCGGGCGAGGAGGTCTTTTTCCTCCGTGTCCGCGAACACGGTCAGGGTCATGGCCGCCAAGACCAAGGCCAGAACGATGGCAAAGAGCTTTTTCATGCGGGGGTACCTCCTTTTTGGTGCGGGGTTCTCTTATATCTCTTGCGGGTCGACCCGCAGGATATCGTTGAAATAGTTGTTGGCGATCATCATCGCGCCCATGGCGGTGAGGACGACAATCGTCTCTTCGGAGAACTCGGCGCGCAGCCGTCCGAACAGCTCGTCCGGAACGGCCTTGGGGGCCCGGGCCATGGCGCGGCCGTACTCCATCAGGAGGCTCTCCTGGGGCGTGAACCGGTACGAGCCGATATCCGTGATGCCGTGGCTTTTGAGCA
>CACZOT010000125.1 GCA_902782795.1 uncultured Eubacteriales bacterium
CCGGTATAATCCACCAGCTCGATGCCGGCGCTCTTCTCCCTGATCATATCCCTCTGGGCATCGGTCAAGGCATTATCGGTGATGACCACCGTCTTGATTCCGTACTGCTTGATTCTCTTCGAAATCTCATCGAGCGCGTAAACCGGGATGCCGTCAAAGGACTTGCCCCGGTCTTTCTCCTTTCCGTCCAGGAAACAAACGGCCCGCAGAGCGGTATTGCCGAGCAGATTTCGGATCACCCTACGGCCCATCTCGTTCGCGCCAATGATCATTACATTGATGCTCGGCGCGTTGCGTGAAGCGATCTTATTCTTTTCAATGAGATAAAACCGATAGACGAAACGCGTAAAAACGATACAGCCAAACTGGAGCGTCGCGCCGATCAGGTAATACGTCAGCGGCATCCTCCGGATAAACAGCGCTGTTCCCACGACCTGGATCAACGCCGTTACCAGATTCGCTCCGATGATGCGGTTCATATCGTTGATGCCCGCGTATCTCCACATTCCGTTATACAGCTTGAACAGAAAGAATACCAGCAGGCACAGCACTGTATAGAATGGCGCGAACTGGTAGAACGACCCTAAATACTTATATACAACTTTATCGAACCGGTCATGCACAAAAAAGCGCAGAAGCAGCGCGGCGTAATACGCGGCGTTCACTGAAAGAATGTCCAGAAACAGAACCGCGAAGTTTCGCTTGACAAATAAAAGTGCGCGTTTCATTTATTGTTCTCCTTTTTGATCTATATGAAATCGACAATCCTGGAAATAGTCCAAAGCGGCGCAGCCATCCCACTCTGCCACACATACGCCTTGGCACACGCTTGACAGTTGACAATGCATCGTCTCATTTTTTCGATGTAAACACAAGAATCCCCGGAAGGGCATACTTTCCCTTTCCGGAGTACCGGCTTTCACAAAATATGAACGTGCCGTCCCCGCTACCGGCAACTCGGTATCCGGTTCTGCAGACGCGATTCCACCATTTCCCAGGTCTTCTTGAGGCGCGGCCATCCGTTGACGGACTGCGCTGGCCGCCTCAAAAAGTCCACAATTATTTTAGCACAATCATTACAATGCGGCAATATCGCCCCCCCTCCACCGCATAATTTTACCAGAAGTTATACAAATACACTCAGCGTTTTTCGGACGGTCTCCGCGGACCTAACCTTCTCTTTCTTCCGAGTCCAAACCGCTCCGACGCTCCCGCGGCGGAGCACAAAACAGCCCCCCCGATCCGCGTCGCGGGCCGGGGGGCTTCTTTCAAAAATCAGCGGTGAATAGAGAGGACCGCCGCGCGTTCGCCGGAAAGGGCTTCGGTGCGCGCGTCGGGCTGGCTGCCGCCGAGCCAGAGCGTAAAGCGATCGCCAGCGCTGACGCGCTCGCCCGCTTCGTTCACGGCGGTGAAGGCGTCCGGGTTGACGGCCACCCGCACGCGTTTGCTCTCGCCGGGCTTGAGGAGCACGCGCTCGTAGCCGCAGAGGACGGGATTGCGCGGCGCGAAGGGGCAATTCTCGGCGCGGACGTACGCCTCGACGACGGCCTCCGCTTCCCTCTCCCCCGCGTTTCGCACTGTGACGAACGCGTCGCCGCCATCGAACTCGGGCTGCCCGTAGGCGAAGTGCGTGTAGGTGAGGCCATAGCCAAAGGGATAGAGCGCGTCGCCCGCGAAATAGCGGTAGGTGCGACCCTCCATGTCATAATTGTGGAAGTCCGGAAGATCGTCCACGGAGCGGTAGAAGGTCACGGGCAGTTTTCCGGAGGGCGATACTTTGCCGAACAGGATGTTCGCCAGGGCGTTTCCGCCCGCCTGGCCGGGATACCAGGCCTGAAGGATGGCGTTCCCCTCGGTCACGGCCACGGCGCTGCCAGAGGCGTTCACGGTGACGACGGGCGTGCCCGCGGCCATGACGGCCTCGACGAGGCGGCGCTGACAGGCAGGCAGTTCAAGATCCGGCCGGTCGCCGGAAGCCCAGGCGTTGCTGGCGTCGCCCTCCTCGCCCTCCATGGTGGCGTCCAGGCCCACGCAAAGCACAACCGCGTCCGCAGCCCGGGCGGTAGCCACCGCCTCCGCGAGGCGCGCGCCGGGCAGGGCGAGGTTGTCCTCCTTGTCGTTCCAGAGGTGCGAGCCCTGCGCGTAGAGGACGCGGATGCCCCGCTCTTCGCAGGCGGCGCGGATGCCCTCCAGGAAGGTGACGTAGCGCGAGGAGGTGCCGTTGTAGTTGCCCTCCAGGACGGGGATGCTGTTGGCGTTCGGGCCGATCACGGCCAGGGTGCGGACCTTGGCCGGGTCCAGCGGCAGCGTACCGTCGTTTTTCAGGAGCACCATGCACTTCTCGGCCGCGCGCAGCGCCAGGGACGCGTGCCCGTCGGTGTCGTTTTCTGTGAAGGGGATGGCGTCGTAGGGGCAGTCGTCGGCGAAAAGGCCGAGGCGGAAACGCGTCGCCATGAGCCGTTCGCAGGCGCGGGTGATGTCCTCTTCGGTGACGCGGCCCTCCTGCAGCGCGGCGAGGACGTGCAGATAGGTGACGCCGCAGTTCACGTCGCACCCGGCCTTGAGGGCGAGCGCGGCGCTCTCCGGAGCGGTGGAGGTCACCATATGGTTGTTATGGAAATCAGAGATGGCCCAGCAATCGCTGACGAAATGGCCCTCGAAGCCCCATTCCTCGCGGAGGATCTCCATCAGGTGGCTGTTGGCGCAGCAGGGCTCGCCGCGGAAGCGGTTGTACGCGCCCATGACGGCCTCCACGCCCGCCTCCTTGACGATCTTTTCAAAGGCGTACAGATACGTCTCGCGCAGGTCCTTCTCGCTCACGTCGATATCGAAGCGGTGGCGCTCGCTCTCCGGGCCGGAGTGCACGGCCAGGTGCTTGGCGCAGGCGGCGGCCTTGAGGTATTTCGCGTCTTTCTCGCCCTGGACGCCGCGCACGAAGGCGCAGCCGGTCCGCGCGGTGAGGTACGGATCCTCGCCGTAGGTCTCCTGGCCGCGGCCCCAGCGCGGATCGCGGAAGATGTTGATATTGGGCGACCAGAACGTCAGCCCCTTGTAGATATCCCTGTCGCCGGCGGCGCTCGCGGCGTTGTACTTGGCGCGGCCCTCGGTGGAGATGACGTCCGCGATCCCGCGCACGAGATCCGCGTCGAACATCGCCGCCAGGGCGATCGCCTGGGGGAAGACCGTTGCCGTGCCCGCGCGGGCGACGCCGTGCAGGGCCTCGTTCCACCAGTTGTACGCGGGGATGCCCAGCCGCTCGATGGCGGGCGCGTCATAGCGCAGCTGGCTGGCCTTTTCCTCGACGGTCATCTGCGCGACGAGCTTCTTGGCCCGGCGCATGGCTTCCTGATGATCCATATCCCTTATCTCCCTTCCCCGTTTCAGCCCTTCCCGCGCAGGCGGCGGGCGGCCTCCTCGCGCTGACGGCACAGTTCCGCCCACTTGGGCGATTTTTCCAGCAGCGCCGCGAATTCCCGCATGGCGGCGGGGATATCGATGTTCTGCGGGCAGACCGCCGCGCAGGCCCCGCAGCCGACGCAGGCGGAGGGGCGCTTATCGTCCGGCAGGGCGTCCATCTGCATGGGCACGGTCATGCCGCCGGAGAATTTGAGATCGTTAAAGGCGTGGATGAGCATGGGGATCTCCAGACCCATGGGGCAGCCGTCGCAGCAGTAGCGGCAGCGGGTGCAAGGCAGGGCGTTCTTGAGCCCTTCGGCAATCTCCATGAGCAGCGCGCGCTCGGCCTCTGTCTTCGGGGCGGAGGCGGAGAAGGTGGCGATGTTGTCTTCCATCTGCGCCATGTTGGACATGCCGGAGAGCACCATCTTCACGTTCGGAAGGGCGATGAGGAACCGGAACGCCCAGGAGGCGATCGATTCCGCCGGGCGCAGGGCGCGCATCTTCGCCTCATCCTCCGGCGAGAGCGCGGCGAGGCGGCCGCCGCGCACGGGCTCCATCACCCACACGGGGATGTTCCTTTTCGTCAGCAGATCGTATTTCGCCGCTGCGTCCTGGAGCGTCCAATCCAGGTAGTTGAGCTGGATCTGGCAGAATTCCATGTCCGGCGCCGTCTCCAGGAACTTCTCGACCGTCTCCGGACGGCCGTGGGTGGAGAAGCCCAGGTGGCGGATGCGGCCTTTTTCCTTCTGCTCGCGGAAGTAATCCACGATGCCCCACTTGGGGTCGGTGTAGACGCCGTAGGAATTCTCATAGACGTTGTGCAGAAGGTAGTAATCGAAAACCTCCACGCCGCATTTTTGCAATTGCTCCTCGAAGACGGCCGCGGGGTCGTAGGAGGAGGCGATCTGGTGGCCGGGATATTTGGTGGCGAGGTTCCATTTTTCACGCGGATACGCGCTCAGGGCCCGGCCCACGGCGATCTCGCTCATGCCGCCGTGGTAGGGCTAGGCGGTGTCGAAGTAATTGACCCCGGCCTCGATGGCCCGAGCGACCATTTCCCGCAGCTGGCCTTCATCGATGGACTTGTCTTCCTTCTGGGGCAGGCGCATGGTCCCAAAGCCCAGGCGCGAGAGGGTCTCTCCCTGGAACTCGTTATACAGCATGGCGTTTCCTCCTTTGGTTATCGTCTTCCCGCGCCGTGGATCTCCACGTGCAGCATGCCGGGGGCCTCGCCGCCGGTCACGGCCTCGACGGTCACGCGGATATACCGCGCGGGAACGGCCCCGTCGAACCGCACGGGCAGGTAGCTCTGCCCGGAGGCGTGTCCGCGCGCGGCTTCGATCCAGTTCGCGCCGTCCTCGGAAACGGTGACGGCGTAATCGTACCAGAGGCCGTCGTTTTGCCATTTGACGGTGAGGCCGGGCGTGGGCGTGACCGCGCCGAGGTCCACCTGCCACCACTGCGGGCAAGGCCCCGCGGCGACCCACGGGCTCTCCACCTTGCCCAGATTGATGTTGCCGGGCTCGCAGCCCTCCCGGAAGGAGGAGGCGGTCGCCGGCTTGCCGCGGCCGATATCCAGCTTGAACCAGGGCTCGAGCTTGAGCGACTGCGGCACGGAGAAGCGCTCCTTCTTATCGCAGGCGTAGACGGGCCTCTCGGCGGGCTCGGGGCATTCCGGCCCGGGCACGTGCCTGCGGCGATCCGGCTTCGTCTCGAGGGTGATCTCCCCCGCCTCCAGGTCCTCGGCCTCGGCGCGCAGAGTGACCTTTCCGGCCGTATATCCGCCGCGCAGCAGGGCGCTGGCCACGCCCGCCTCGGCCCGCATGGGATTGGCGTGGACCCACTCCTCGCCGTCGCCGACGATGGCCGCGTCTCCCGCGAGAGTGAAGCGCACCTCCGGCTCGGCGGATTTCACCAGGGTGCCGTGTTCGTCCACTATGCAGGCATGGACGAGCAGAAGATCGCTGCCGTCGGCGGTCCACTCCTCCTCGCCCGCCCACTGGGGCGCGAGAACGACGCGCCGCGCCGTCTCCGGCGTCCGCACCTCGAAGGAGGCCGCGACCTCGCCCTCCACGAGGGCCTCGGCGCGCAGGACGCCCTTTTCCCAGGGCACGTCCTTGAAGACGATGGGCGGATGCGCGGCCGCGGGGAGATCCCTGCCGCGCAGGCGTTCGTCGCAGACGTGGGCGTTCGCCCAACCCTCCCGGGCGGTCAGGGTGCCGATCTCCCGGCCGTTGAGCAGGAGCCTGGCCGCAGGGGCGTTGGTGTAGACGTGCACGTCACGCGGCGAAGACTCGGTCCAATCGTTGGCGATGAAGCATTTCGGCCCGGCCAAGGCGATATCCTGCTGGACGTCGTAGATATGGTAGGCGAACTTGGGAAGGCGCTGCAGATCCAGGATGCCGACCGCGCCCTCGCTCTCCTCGTAGCCGCGGTTGTGGTCGATGCCCGCCCACATGGCCGCGCCGGCGAGGCGCTCGTCCAGGCGCAGGGCGGCGTAAGCTTCGAAGCGCTCCTGGGCGTTTCGGATCATGGCCTTCTCGCCTCCGGTGTAGAAGCTGACCTTCTCGCCGCGGCGCACGCGCCTCAGCGTGGTCATGGGGCCGAACTGCTCAGTCCAGTTGTCGCCGTACTCGCGCACGTAATGGGGGCGCTCGGTGGTCTCTCCCCGGAAGGAGTGGTGGTAGATGACGGGATAATGGTCCGCCCAGGCGTACTGGCTGTCGCAGGCGCACCAGGCGGCGTCCGGACCCATCTCCTCGCGGACGATCTCCAGCTGCCTTTTGGCGAAATACTCCGGGTAATCCGTCTC
>CACZOT010000126.1 GCA_902782795.1 uncultured Eubacteriales bacterium
ATAGACCGGGATGAGGCCCGCGCTGAAATACATGGTGAACAGGTACAAATACATGATCACCTTCCCGCCGACCAGGTCCTTGCGGGAGAGGGAATACCCCGCCATGATGGTGATGAGCGTGGAGAGCGCCGTGCCCGCCACGGTGTAGTAGAGGCTGTTGGCGTAGCCGGTGATGATGCGCTTATCCTGGAAAATGCGCAGGTACCCCGCGAAGGAGACGCCCTTCGGCCAGAGGATCACCCGGCCGTTGGCCACGGCGTTGGGATCGCTGATGGAGGCGATGACCACGAAATAGATGGGATAGAGCACAATCAAAAGCACCAGGATGATCAGAAAGGTGGAAACGACGTCATAGATATGGTCGCCCAGCGAGCGGCCGACGCCGACCGCCATCAAATCTTCCCGGGGCGCGGTTTTCCTGACTTTCATCGTCCGACCCCTCCTTTACAGCAGCGCGGTCCCGGAGACCTTGTCCGCGATCTTGTTCACCGTCAAGAGGATCGCCACGTTGACGACGTTGTTGAACAGGCCGATGGCCGTGGAATAGCTGTACTGCGCGTTGGCCAGGCCGACCTTGTAGACGTAGGTGGAGATGATCTCGGACATGCCCAGGTTCAGATCGTTCTGCATGAGGTAGACCTTCTCATACCCCACGCTGAGGACGTTGCCCGTGGACATGATCAGCAGGATGATGGCCGTGGGCAGGATGGAAGGCAGGTCGATATGGATCGCGCGCTGCAATTTGCTCGCGCCGTCCACGATGGCCGCCTCGTGCAGTTCCAGGGAAATGCCCGAGAGCGCCGCGATGTAGATGACGGAATTATAGCCCGTGCGCTGCCAGATGTGGGACCAGACGAATAGGTGCCGGAAGGCCGGGCCCTTGTCCAGGAAGGAGAGGCGCTCGGCTCCGAGCATGGAGAGGATGTTGTTCACCACGCCGTCCGTGCTGAAGAAGACGTTGATCATGCCCACGAGCACCACCGTGGAGATGAAGTGCGGCGCGTAGGTGATCATCTGCGTGGTCTTCTTGAGGCCCGGATGGATACAGTAATTGAGCAGCAGCGCCAGCAGGATCGGAAAGGGGAACGAGGCGATGATCATATACACGCTCAGGGCCAGGGTGTTGCCCACGAGCGAGGAAAACATGTAGGAAGAAAAAAACTTCGTGAAGTTCTTCATCCCCACCCATTCGCTGCCCCAGATGCCCTTCGCGGCCACGAACTTCTTGAAGGCGATCTGAATGCCGTACATCGGGGCGAAGCTGAACAGCGCCAGGACGACGGCCGAAGGGAGCAAAAACAGATAGAGCGCCCAGTTCTGCGCCACTTTTCGCCAGAGCCGCCGCCGGGCGATCTCACGGCGCGTCTTGCTCGCGTTGATCTCCATAATCTCCCTCCCGCCTGATAGATCATTTCGCTTCCCTTATGCCATACCATATAATCTCTTATACCATACCCTCTTTGCCAAAGGCAATCTGCTATTTTTGAGCGCTCCTTCTCCGCGCCGCCGGAAGCGCGCCTGTCGGCCGGATCGTTTTTGCATAATTTGAACGCCCCCTCCCCTTTTGCGGGAGGGAGCGTTCAAAATCCGCCGATTGCGGCCGCTATCGCGATTCAAAAACGGGTAGGAGGCTCATATTTCGCCCGGGCCGCCGCTTTTGCGATACTGGGCCGGGGTCACGCCCGTCACGCTCTTGAAGGCGCGCGTAAAACTGCCCGGCTGCCAGTAGCCCACGCGCTCGGAAACCTCCGTGACGCTCAGATCGCTCCCGGTGAGCAGCTCCCGCGCCACTTCGACGCGCCTGCGCTTCACCCAGTCCGAAATGGAGACGTCCTCGTATTTCTTGAAATAATGGCTCAAGTTGGAGAGGGAGAGGCCGAAGCGGTCCGCCATATCCTGGATGGAGAAATTCTCGCTGCAGCAGTTTTCCTCCAGATAGGCGAGCATCTTGCTGATGAGGGGCTTGCGCTGCTTCCGCGCCTCCTCCCCCGTGCAGGAGAGGAGAAGCTCCTCCAGGCGTCGGAAGATGCGCTGGGAATCGGGCTGCTCCTCGTAGAGCATGGCGGTGAGTTCCTCGCGCACCGTGCGGGCGGCGGCGTCATAGCCTCCGGCCGAGAGCAGGGAATACGCGCTGCGCAGGACTTCGAAATAATCCCCTTTCTTTCCGTCGGCCAGAAGGCGCTGGATGGTGTTGAGGGAGAAATGGACGCGCTCCGGCTCCTCGAAGCCGACCGCCGAGCGCAGCGCCTCCAGCTGGACGCGCACCTCGTCCGAATTGTCCGGCGCGCTGTGCAGCTCCGAAAACGCGCCGGACAGCTGCGCTGGGGAATCGCATGGGCGGCTGACCATCGTCTCCAGACCGGCGGCGGCGAGAGCGCCGCGCACAGCGTCCATGCGGCCGTCCCCCTCCGCTACGGGGAGCACGAAGAGCATGGAGGAATTCTCCGGCATGAACAAGCGCATGTGCGCGCTGCGCGGGCCGTACACGCGGCCGACGGCGGCGATGACCGTTTCCTCGCCGTCGTTGCTGAAATCCACACCCGAGGCGGAGAGCAGCGCCCAGCGCTCCCCCTCCAGGGCCAGATCCGCCTCCCTGGCGTCGGCGTCGAACGCCTCGCGCGTCGCGTATCCGCCCATGAGCAGCCGCATGACGAGCTTTTCCCGCAGGAGCACCCGGCTCTTGTCGAGCATCTCATAGCGGCTCTCCTGGAGGATATTCAGCGTCTTGATCGCCCCCTGGACCATGTCTCCGTTGTCCACCGCGCCGGGGACGATCTGGCTGGAAAGCTCGCCGATTTTCCGGAGCGGGGCGTAATTCACATTCATGAAGAAATACCCCAGCACCACGCCTAGGATGATGATCAGCGCCAGCCCGCCCAGGTACGCGCCCGACATGCGGTGATAGCCCGCCCAGGCGGCGTCTCGCGGGCTGACGTCGATGAACACGAGCCCCCGGCCGGATATGCGCGCAAAGAGCAGCTCCTCGCCCGCGAAGCGGAGCTTGCCCCAGTCCTCTTCGTCGGCGCAGATCGAAGCGACGGCGTCCCGGTAGCGCTCTTCCCCTTCGCCCAGAGCGAGCAGCAGCCCGCTTTCCTGATCGCACAGATAGGAACAGCCGCCCCGGTGCCCCGAGGCGTCCCGCACCAGAGCGGAGAGCTGGCGGTAGTCGATCTTGGCGATCAGATAGTGCATGCTGGTGGAGGAATATCGCGCGGCCGAGATATACAGCAGCACCGGCGCGCTCTCTTCGCCCAGCGAGACCCACCGCTGCCCGTACCCGTTCTCCACGAGCGCCTTCACGTCCTCCGCCGCGATATGTCCGCCGAGCTGGTATTTCGCGAAGGATTCCGCGCTGTAGCGGGCGCTGCAGGAATAGATATACTCCGTGTCGGAAGAGGTGTAATAGAGATCCTGGATAAAAGCGTTGGTGAGGTTCCAGTTGGTCAGGTATTCGCGCAGGGAAAACTGGGCGGCGTAATCGCCGCTTTCCAGTTTTGAGGGCGAAAAGGTGGGGATCTGCACCGTCTGGTAGGCGTAAGCGTCCAGCTGGGTGGTCTGCAGTTCCACAGACTCCCGCGCGTGGGCCAGTGCGCTGGCGTTGCTCATGGCCAACTGGTCGGAGTAATACCGTCCCGTCAGCGCGAAAAAGACGATCGATAAAAGGACGATCGGGATGAGCAGCATGCCGACGTAGGAAAGAAGATATCGCCAAAAAGTTTTCATCGTGCCTGACCGTCGCCTGACGGCGCGCCCCCTCCCTCATTTCACTCCGGAATGTATTGTACCCCACCGCCCGGCAAATGACAAGGACCCGCAGGGTTTCCCCGGCGGGTCCAGCCATTCGCGGGCGTTTTGCGGAGATGCTCAGAGGCATTCCCGGGCGATCCGGGCGATCGCTTCTCCCGCGCGGCGCAGGGTATCCTTCGGCGCCAGCAGGCCGCGGCCCTTGAACCAGACCGCCTCGTCGCCAAGCCGTTCGGCCTTCGGGCAGCGCGGCTCGCTCCCGAACGCGCAGCCGGTGGAACGCTCGAAGGACTGATCCCGCAGCATGCCCATGCGATAGAGCGGCGGGTACCCCGCAGAGCAGGGCAGGCCCGCTTCTGCGAGCTTGGCCACGAACGAATCGCGCGGGCAGCCGCCCGTCCAGCGGAACTGGTAGAGGAAGCCGCTCCAGCTCGTGACGCGCTCGTCGCGGGGCGGGAGCGCGATGCCGGGGGCCTCTCGCAGGGCCCCGTCCAGGATGGCCGCGCCTTCCGTTCTCTTGGCGCACTGCGCGTCCAGCCGCTCCAGCTGCTGAAGAAGGATCGTCGCCTCCCATTCCGCCATGCGGCCGTTGGTGCCCATGAGCACCTCGCCGCCCAGCTCCCCTCCCCCTTCGAGGGCCCGCCCGGAATTGTGGTACTGCCAGGCGCGGGCGAAGATCGCTTCATTGTTGGTGACGATCGCGCCGCCTTCGCCGCCGGTGAGCATTTTGCTGCTCTGGAAGCTGAAGGCCGCCGCGTCGGCAAGATTTCCCGCCTTCACGCCCTTCCAGGAACTGCCGTGGGCGTGGGCCGCGTCCTCCAGCAGGAGGATATGGTTTTCCTGAGCGATCCGGGAAAGCGCGTCCATATCGCAGGGGCGGCCCGCCACATGCACGGCCAGGATCGCCTTGGTGCGCGGCGTGACGCATTTGCGCACGGATTCGGCGTCCAGGCAGCCGGTATCCAGGTCCACGTCGGCAAACACCGGCATCGCGCCGACCCACGCCACCGCGGAGACCGTCGCCACGAAGGTGTACGGAGGCACGATGACCTCGTCGCCGCGGCCGATCCCGCAGGCGCGCAGCAGGAGCTCGAGCGCCTGCGTCCCCGTGTTGACGCAGATCACCCGCTTCGCCCCGAGGTACTCCCCGAAGCGCTCGGCGAATTGCAGAGCGCGGCTACCGAGCGTTCCCCACTGGCCGGCCTCCAGAGTTTCGAGCAGCGCCCGCTCCTCCTCTTCGCCCGCCATCGGCCAAGACGGGAAGGAGCCCGCCGGAAAGAGCTTTTCACTTGTGTTGATCATGGTCATCCCTCCTGCCCAAACGCTCGGCGCAATTCTTCGGCCTGTTCCCCGACGCGGGCGAACGCCTCCACGACGCGCAGCGTATCCTCGTCGCTGCCAAGAAGAGAAGTATGCTGCAGCCAGCAGCCCTGGCTGGAGGCCAGCAGTTCGTTGCCCGGCAGATCCCCCGCGGGGTCTGCGAACGTCCTGCCGGTCATGCGGGAATAATCCTCCGTGTAGAGCATCTTCATGCGGTAGATCGGCTCGCTGTACCCGGAATCCGCCCGGCAGACATGCTCCGCGTTCAGAGCCTTGAGGAAGATCTCCCTCGGCAGGCCGCCCAGGCGCTCCGCGTGATAGCGGAACGGGTAGAGATGCAGGCTGTTGCGCGTGATCCGCTCATCCTTGCGGCACACGGAGATGAAGGGCAGCTTGGCCAGTTCCCGGTCCAGCAGTTCCGCCGAGCGCATGCGCCGCTCGATGTCCCCATCCAGGCGCTCCATCTGCGCCGCCAGGACGGCGCACTGCCACTCCGCCAGGCGGGCGTCCGTTCCCAGCAGCGGGTGATCGTAGCCCTGGCCCTCGAAATCTCGGCCATTGTGATGCATGCTCCAGAGGCGCTGGTACAGGGCGGTATCGTTGGTGGTGATGGCGCCGCCCTCGCCGCAGGAGAGGTTCTTGCTGGCCTGGAAGCTGAAGGAACCCGCTCTGCCCAACGAGCCGCAGCAGTGGGAGCGCCATTCGCTGCCATGGGCGTGGGCGGCGTCCTCGATGAGGATCAGCCCGTGCTTTTCGGCGATGGCGGAGATCGCGTCCACGTCAAAGGGGCGGCCGCCCAGATGCACGCCGAGGATGGCGCGCGTGCGTGGCGTGACGCGCTCCTCCACCGAGGCGGGCGAGAGGGTGAACGTCTCCGGGTCGGTATCGGCGAAGACGGGCGCCGCTCCGGCCAGCACGATGGAATGGACGGAAGCGGAGAAGGTGTACGGCGAGACGATGACCTCGTCGCCCCAGCCGATGCCCAGGGCGCGGAAGATCAGCTCCAGGCTGACGGTTCCGTTCAGGACGGGCAGGCAGTGCTTCGTCTGGCAGTACGCGGCGTATTTGTTCGCGAAGCGCTCGTTTTCCTTTCCCAGCGTCCCCCAGACTCCGGACCTGAGCGTGCGCAGCAGGGCCTCGCGCGTCGCCTCGTCGCCGCGCGGCCAGTTCATGTACTCCGGATGCCGTTCCAGTATGGGCGTTCCACCAAGGATGGCAAGCTTGCTCATATCGGATTCCCCCTTTCGTTCATTGCAGCGTTTTCAGTCTGCGGATCATATCCCGTTCCAGCGCCTTCACCGCGCCGTACCACGGCGCGTGCAGGGGCAGCACCGGTTCGACCAGGCGCGGCACCTTGCGCAGAGGCAGCACCGGCCCGAGCTTTTCGCTGAGCATCGTGATGAACCGCCCGGACATGGGCCGCGCCCACAGGCAATCCACGACCACCGCGTGCGGATCGAGCATCGCCTGGGCGACGCGCAGCAGCCGGACGACATCCTCCGCCGCCTCGGTCAGGGCCTGTTCGTACCGTTCCGGCGCGGTACGCGCCGTTTCGACCAGGCTCGCGAGCAGCGCGCTGCCGCTCTTTTCCGCCGTATCCAGACCCAGGCGCGCCGCGAAGGCGCGCAGAGTCGCCCGCTCCCCATAGGGCCCGCACCCGAGGATCTCCAGCAGGCTGGGGTCTCCGGCGACGGAATTCAAGCTGTGGAACACGCTCCCCTGGTAGACGAGCGCGCCGCCGACGCCCTCTCCGGCGTAAAGGTAGTACAGGCTCTCTTCGCTGCCGGCCATCTCGCCGTAAGCACGCGCGGCGAACTTGACGTCCTCGTCCACGAACATGGGCGCTTCTCCCAGCTCCTCCGCCACGAACGCCTTGAGCCGCAGATCGTTCATCTCCACGATGCGCGTGTTGACGATGGTGTCCGTAGCCGGATCGTACGGCCCTGGCGCGACTACGGCGATCCCGCCGATGCGCGGCCATTCTTCGCGTAGCTCCTCTTTGCTCCGCGCCAGGAACGCGCGCAGGTTTTCCGCAAAGGGCTTGTCCGCTTCGTATCGCCAGGGCGTGCCGGATCGCTCCATGCGCCTGTCCAGCCGGATGGCCGCCCAGCGGAAAAAGGTGTCCGTCAGGTCCAGCACCAGCCAGAGCATGCGGCCTCCCTCCACGCGGAGGATCTCCGCGCGGCGGCCCGCGCCTTTCCGGGCGACCGGCTCCGCCTGCGCTTCCACGCGCACAAGGCCGCTGCGGCTGAGCTGATCCACCAGATTGCTGATGGACATGAGGCTGAGGCCGGTGGCGGCGGCCAGCCCCGTGCGGGTGGCGCCGTCGGCTCTCTGCAGGGCCTCCAGGACCGCCTGAAGGTTGCTCACCCGGATATCCGCGGTCTCTCTGGGTTTCATGCGTTTTTCTCCCCGTAGATGCCCTTCGCCGCCGCGCCGATCTGCCTGCCGAGCGCGTCCGCCGCGCCGGGGGCGATGATCCGATGGCGATAGAGCAGCGCCGCGGAGTAGGCCGCGTAACTGAGCTCCTCGCCCGGGCCGACGTCCGGCAGATACCCCCGCGTCCAATCGGCGCAGCCGAGCACCGCGATGTTCTTTCCGGGCAGGAGCTCCCGGGCGCTGTCGCCGATGCGCGTGAAGCCTTCATAGGGCACGGCGAAGAAGGCTGTATCGCCCACGCGCACACCGGAGACCATGAAGCGCTCCTCGTCCGGCTCGCCCATCTTCGCGCGCATATCGCCGCGCCAGATTTGGGCGACTCCCTGATGGCTGAACCCGTTCGCCAGCGAATCCACCTCGGCGGCGTCCAGAGGCCGGAGAGGGATGGATGCCTCGAAGCGCGTCGAGTCCAGGCAGGGATCTGTCTTCTTCAGGCCGCCGATGAAGCCTTCCCAGATGCCCTCGGCATACTTCCGCAATGTCGTGCGCGTTCCGCTGCCCCATTTCACGCGGTTGCTCACCGGGTCGATATCGCCGCAGCAGCCGTTGAGGAAGATCGCCCGCACGCCCTGCTTGTTCGCCATGCGGCAAAGCATGCCGGGATAATCCGCGGAGCAGGTCGCCCGCTTCCCCAGCGTGACCGGGTGGCAGGGATAGCTCACCAGCGCCAGCGGCTCCTTTTCGCCCCGGCGGAGCATCACGCCGCGCACCATGGCGTCGTGCGGGCCGTCCGGCCAGACGCGATTGTAGCCGATGGGCTCGATCGGCCGGGAGACCTGCTCGCAGCGCGTCACCGCGCTCCGGTCGCGCCAGGCGCGCCGCGCCGCCTTGAGGAACCGTTCCGGAACGGTGCGCATATACGCCTCGTCCATCTCTCCGCAGGAGAGAAGATCGTTCGTCGCGGGGCCGGTATGGGTGTGCGTGCACACGAGGAGGATCTCCTCCTGCCGATATCCGAGCTCCTTTTCCAGCGCGGCGCGGATTTCTTCCGACAGCTCGCGGCCCAGGCCGATCAGGTCCGCCGAAAGGATCAGCGCGCGCGTATCGCCCATCTCCAGGGCGGCGGCGCGCACCTTGAGGCCGTCCATCACGCCCGTGCAGACGCGCTCGAGGTCGTAACCGTAACCGCAAAGCTCCACTCCCTTGGGGGAGGCGAAGGCCGCCTCTCCATAGCCCGCCAGAAACGCCTGTTTCATGTCCGTCTCCTTCCTTTCACTCCATTACAGCATGGGGATGCGCTCGTGGTATCGTTCGATGATCCGCTCGTTGATCTCGTCGCCGCCCTCCACGTTGGAAGAGGAGAAGACGTCGATGGGAAGGTTTTGCTCCAGGGCCAGCTCCACGCACCGGCACTCGATGGCCTCCAGCAGAGCCGCGCCGACGGCCGTCGAGGTGGCGCCAACGCGGTAGGGCAGGCCGACGTCCACGGACGCGTCGCCGATGGCCCCGCAGTTATCCAGGACGATGTCCGCCGCCTCGAACAGGCGCAGCCCCTCCGGGTTGCGCGGCGCGCAGCTGCGGCTGTGGGCGAGGTTCGTCAGCGCGACCACATACACGCCCTTCTCGCGCGCGAGCAGCGCCAGCTCCACCGGCGCGGCGTTGCGCCCGGAATTCGAGCAGATGATGAGCACGTCTCCCTCCCCCATCGTCGTTTTCTCGAGAAGGCGGGCCGCGCAGCCGGGCTCGCGCTCCGCCTGAGTGGAGCCGCTGGCGCTGACATGCAGCATCAGCTTCTCATCCAGGATGGGGCTCACCGCCGCCAGGCCGCCCGCGCGGTAGAACATCTCCTCGGCCAGGATATGCGCGTGGCCCGTGCCGAACAGGTATACCATGTGGCCGCCCGTCACCGCCTTGCACATGCGCCGGGCGATCTCCTCCATGGCGTCCTTCTGCTGCGCGAAGGCACGCTCCGTGATCTCCTGCAGGTTGCTGGCATACCGTTCCATTGCGTTCATTTTTCGTCCCTCCAAGTTCGTAGCATCGTTTGGATCTTCTCTTCGCTGAGCGCGCCGCGCGTTTTCATCGCGTGGATCACCGCCCCGAGCTCGGGAGGCAGGGCCGCCTCGCCGAACGCGGCCGAGGGGGTCTCCTCCTTCACCATGCGCCGGAACAGCGCGCGCACAAAATCGTTGTGGGCGAACATCCCGCCCCAGAGGCAGATCGTTCCCGGACAGGCCTCCGCCACGCGCGCGGTCTGTCGGGCCAGGACGCGGTACTGCTCCTCCAGGATGCGGGCGGCGACGGAGTCTCCCGACTCCGCGAGAGAGATCGCCTCCTGCGCGAAAGAGGCGATCCCGGCGGGTTCACACTCTGCGCTGTAGATCCGCCCGATCAGGCCCCGGACGTTCGCGGCCCCGAAGAACCGAAGCGCCGCCTCGCGCAGCGCCGTCTGCTCCCCGATCCCCTCTTCCGCGGCGAAGACCGCCCGCAGGGATTCGGTGGCCACGCCGTACGCGCTGCCGGGATCTCCCAGCCGATAGCCCCATCCGCCCGCAATGTGCTCCTCGCCCGCATCGTCCACGCCGAGCACCATCGCCCCGGTGCCGCTCACCACAGCGATGCCCGACCGGCCCAGGCACGCGCCGCGCTCGGCCATGTACACGTCCCCGCACAGCTCCAGCTTTTCCAGCGGGATGCGATCCCCCGCCAGCGCCTTGACCTGATCCGGTTCCGCGCGTCCGTCCAGCGCCGCGGAGCCGACGCTCAGCACCGCGTAATTGCTCGCGCCGCACCGCGAAAGCAGCGCGCTCACCGCCTCGCACAGGCGCTCGAGGGCGGTCTCCCAACCGGTCACATACCCGTTCAGGCCGCCGCAGGACGCAGTGCCCAGGACGGTTCCATCGTTCCGCACGGCGACCAGAGTGGAATGTGTGCCGCCGCCGTCCACGCCGATCCACGGACTCGTTTCCATCTGACGCTCCCTTTTCTATATCGATTTTATAAAAGTATTTTATCATTATTAAAGGCTGCTGTCAACACCGGATCTCCCTGCAAACGCGGCCAAAAAAAAACAAAAAGCCGGCGGGAATTCCCGCCGGCTTTTTTCATGCGACTCGTCGCTACCTGGCCAGCCCCTTGTACACCAGATCCCGTACGCGGGGATGGATGACGCTGTACCCCTCGAAGAAGTTCAGGATGTGCTCCACGTAGAAGACGCTGACATGGTTGAACGGGTCCACGACGGCATAGGCGCCGGCCGCGCCGTCCCAACCGAACTCTCCCGCCGGGGACTGGCCGATGAAATCCGTCATCTTGACGCGCACGCCCAAGCCGTAGGAATACTCCAGGAACCTCCCCACGCGGAAATCGCCCAGCGCCTCTCCCGTGAGGACGGAGCGCGTGAAGAGCATCACGCTTTCCTCGCGGAGGATGCGGCTGCCATTGCGGCCTACGCCGCCGTTGGCCAGGGCTTCGATCACAGCGGAGTACGCCTCCGCAGTGCCCGCCAGAGCCGCGCCACCGCTCTCATAATTGGGCGTTATGGCGAACAGGGGGATGTCCTCGCCCAGGTACTTCATGGTTTTCGTATCCGGCTGATAGCTGTAGATCGCGCTCAGCCGAGCGGCCTGCTCCTCAGTCATGTGGCAGGTCAGGTCCGTGATGCCCAGCGGCTGGAAAATGTGCCGATTCAGGTAATCGCTGAAGCGCTCCCCGCTGATCGCCTCGATCACCGCGGCGATGACGTCATGGCCCAGGCTGTAATGGTAGCGCGTGCCCGGCTCGAACAGAAGCGGCATCTTCGCGATGGCCGCGACCACCTCGCGCGTGCTCGCGTCCGGTTTTTTCTCGATCAGCGCGCGGATGGCCTCGGAGCGTATGTCGTAGGTGAGGCCGGCCGTCATGGACATGCAATCGATGATCCGCACCCGGTTCTTCGCGAAGTGGGCGGGCTCGCGGAGCGTCGGGCTGAAATCAAAAGGCTTCGACTTCCAGTCCGCGTCGATGACGGACATGTACTCCCATTCCGGCAGAAAACGGCTGACGGGATCGTACAGGCTGGCCTTCCCCGCCTCGATCAACTGCATCATGGCGGTCATCGTGACCACCTTGGTGCAGGAGTACATGAGATACATATCCCGGGCGCTCACCGGGCGTTTGCCCTCGCTGTCCGAGTGGCCGACCATATGCCGGTATACCGTCTCATGGTCCTTCGTCACGATCACGTCCAGCGCCGGGATCCCGTACTCCTCGTTCAGGGAATCGAGATACTGCTCCAACAGGTGGAAATTCATTTCAGTACGACCTCCTTTTTTCGGTTCGCCGCGCGGAAAAACCATATTGGAAGCGTGGGTTCCTTGCTTTTCTTCCCACGGGCATGCTATCATAGAGCAGGCAAAAAAGCAAGCGTTTGCGCATCCCCCCCGCGCCTGACCAAAGGCCAGGCCCCTTCTTTCGAGCCGGCCGGGGAGCGAACAACCGCCCGAAGAGGAGCTTTATGGAAGATTTGATTTCCGTGATCGTGCCGGTCTATAACGTCGAGCCGTATCTTCCGCGCTGCGTCGACAGCATCCTGGAACAGTCGTACAGGAATATCGAGGTCATTCTGGTCGACGACGGCTCGACCGATCGGAGCGGTTCCCTCTGCGACGAATACGCACGCCGGGACGCGAGGGTCCGGGTCGTCCACAAAGCGAACGGCGGCCTTTCGGACGCGCGCAACGCAGGTCTCGCCGCCGCTTCCGGAGAATTTATCGCCTTTTGCGACAGCGACGATTGGATGGCGGAGGCAATTCTCGCGGACGCCCTGCAGGCCGCGCGTTCGAACGACGCCGACATGGTCGTCTGGGGCTATTGCGCGGATTTCGTCGACGCCGATGAGAACCTCCTCCGAACGGATACCCATATCCCCCGCAGAGCCGTCTGCGAGAAGGGGCGGCCCGAGCCCCTTCTGGGGTCCGATCTGTTCATGGCCCTGCTGGGGTATGCGTGGAACAAGCTCTACCGGCGCGATCTGATCAACGATCTGTTGTTCGAGAGCGGCATTTCTTTGGTGGAGGATATCCTGTTCAACAGGGAAGCGATCGTCCGCGCGCATCGCCTGGTCTTCCTGGATCAGGCGGGAACACATTACGTCCAGCGCGATCGGGAAACGCTGGGCACAAAGTATTATCCCGATTTCTTCGCGCTGAAATATCGCGCCTGCCAGGCAAAGGAGGCCATCCTGCGCTCTTACGGTTTTTCCGGCGAAGCCCTTGCGGACGCGATGGCTTCCCAGTATTTGGGCGCGCTGGAAGACGTCGCGCGAACGGCGAGCAGAACGAAACGTTTTACGGCCAGCGCCGAGCGCAAACGCTTCCTCCGCTCTGCGCTTGGAACGCGGGAGGCCAGGGAGATCCTCGGAAAGTATCGGCCGCGGGGGCTCAAAAGAACGCTTCTGTTTCTGCTGATGCGGGCCCGCGCCTGTTCCGTTTTGATTTGTTTGCTGCGCGTGAAGGCGGCCTGACAGGCTCCTTCCCCGCCCGGGGGAACCATTCGCAAAGAGGGCGAAGCTATGCTGGATCAGATCAAAAGGAGAATCCCGGAGCCCGTCAAGGAGAGGATCCGGCTGCTGTTTACGCCGACAAGCCGGATTCGTCTTTCCACGGATATCGATCCCGACAGGCAAAACATCTATGTTTTTCTCTGCGGTTTTTACCAGAACCTCGGGGATATGGCCCTGACATACGCGCAGGAGCGTTTTCTCCGCCATGAGTTTCCGGGCGCGAACATCATCCTCATCCCGAGCGTTGATACATACGCCGCCACCAAATACATCAAAAAGCGCATCCGTCCCCATGATCTGGTGACTGTGCTTGGTGGCGGAAACATGGGAGATATGTATATTTCCCTGGAAAACGCCAGATTGCACGTCGTCAAGAGCCTGAAAAAGAACCATATTGTCTGCTTCCCGCAGACGTACGTTTTTTCCAATACGAAAACCGGGAAACAGCGCGAGGCGATCAGCCGGAAAGTCTACGGGAGCCATCCCAATATTGATATTTTCGTCCGGGAACCGTTCTCGCTGGAACGGATCCGGCACGCGCTTCCGCGGAATCGGATCGGCTGTTGCCCGGATACGGTGCTGTCTCTTCCTCCGCGAAATGCGCGCCACGAAAGAAAAAACGTGCTGATCTGTCTGCGGAAAGACCAGGAGCAGCGGACGGAATCCGCCTTTCGCGCCAAGCTGATCGGCGCGTTGGAGAAAGAGGTCGGTTCAATCATCGCAAGGGATACGGTCGACGTGCGCCTTGAAGAGTGCACGCCCCAAACCTACGCGGATACATTGGAGCGGTTCTGGGATCTGCTGGGCGCCTGCAAGGTCGCGATAACGGACAGGCTGCACTGCGTGATCTTCTGCGTCCTCACCCGCACCCCCTGTGTCGCCATCGACAACGCAAATCACAAGATTTCGGGGGTGTATCAGGCCTGGCTCAGGAAGATCCCGTATATCCGTTTCCTGGAAGGCCAGGATGCAGACGCCGTCATTGCAACCGCAAGGGAGCTCTGCGCGGCGGATTATTCCGGCTTTGTTTATGATTTTTCCGAAGAGTTTTCCCCATTGAAGCGGGCTTTGCACAAACCCTGATCACGAGCTCGCCGGTTTCTTTGTACCCTCAGATATGCCCTATGCCATCACAAGCGCCCGGACAGGAAGAATCCCCCTTGATATGCGTTCCGCACATCAGGGGGGATCCTGTTTTCCCGTGTTGGATGAATAGGCGCAGCCGCTTTCCGTCAGGGGCCTGCGGTAATGATCCGGCGACATCCCCATCTTTTTTCGGAACAATCGGCCAAAGTATCCCGCGTCGTTATAACCGAACAAGACCCATGCTCTTGATTTCATAGTTCTCCCTTGTCATTTCTTCCGGCAGCCTATGTGCTCCCCCACGTCTATCCCGCATGACTCTAGTCCAAAGTACATTTCCTCCGGATTGAACCGAAAGCGAAAGAATTC
>CACZOT010000127.1 GCA_902782795.1 uncultured Eubacteriales bacterium
CCATTTCGTGCCGCTGAGGGTCTTGGGCGACTTGGCCGGGCCGGCCGCTCAGGCGGCGAGCAGGAAAACGCAGGTGAGGAGCAGGGCGAAAAGAGGGGCCTTTTTCATAGCTGGGTCTCCTTTTATCAGCGGCCTTCCATGGCCACGGCGGTATCGAGGGCGATCTCCATCATCTGGGTGAAGGAGGTCTGTCGCTCCTCGGCGGGCAGGGCCTCGCCAGTGATGATATGATCGGAAACGGTGAGGATCGCCAGGGCGCGCTTGCCGAAGCGGGCGGCGGTGGCGTAGAGAGCGGCGGCCTCCATCTCCACGCAGAGCACGCCCATACGCGCCCAGCGCTCGTTCACGGAGGGATCGTCGTTGTAGAATTCGTCGGAGGAGAGGATGTTGCCCACATGGCTGGGAACCCCCATCTTTTCGGCGATGTCCGCCGCAGTGCGCAGAAGCGTGTAGTCCGCCAGAGGTGCGAAGGCGCCGGGCGTGCCGAACTGGCTGATGAAGGCAGAATTCGTGGAAGCGCCCATGCCGAAGATCACGTCGCGCACGCGCACGTTGGTCTGCAGCGCGCCGGTGGAGCCCACGCGCAGGATGTTCTCCACGCCGAATTCGTTGTAGAGCTCGTGGCTGTAGATGCCGATGGCGGGCATGCCCATACCGCTGGCCATCACGGAGACCTTCACGCCCTTCCAGGTGCCGGTGTAGCCCTGGACGCCGCGTACGTTGTTGACGAGGCGCGCGTCGGTGAGGAAATTGTCCGCGATGAACTTGGAGCGCAGGGGATCGCCGGGCATGAGGACGGTCTTGCCGAAATCGCCGAGGGAAGCGTTGTTGTGCGGAGTCGCCATAGTGGGATCATCCTTTCTGTTTCTCGCTTTGGGCCGCTCTATGCGCGCGCCCCGCTGGCCGGTGGCGGGCGGGGCGCGTCTTTGCGTTCAGAGTGGGGGATTATTCCATCACGGTGCCGTCGGGATGGAACAGGGGGAGCTTTTCGAGGTAGATGAGGTCCTCACGGTCGGCCGCTTCGCCTTCGGCGAGAATGGCCATGCGGCCCACGATCTCGCCGCCTGCGTGATGGACAAGCTCCTCGATGGCGCGCAGGCTCTCGCCGGTGGAGATGACGTCGTCCACGATGAGGACGCGCTTGCCCTTCATGTAGTCCGCGTCGCCGCCATCCAGGCAGAGGGTCTGCACGGCGTCGGTGGTGATGGACTTCACTTTCGTGACGAACACGTCGCGCATGTAGAGCTTGGGGTGCTTGCGCGCGACGATATGGCGCTTCTCCCCGGCCTGGCGAGCCATTTCATGGGCCAGCGGAATCCCCTTGGATTCGGCGGTGATGATCACGTCGTGCGCGGGAGCCAGCTTGTTGAGCTCGCGCGCGCAGGCGACGGTGAGCTCCGCGTCGCCAAAGATGACGAACCCGGCGATGGACAGGTTCTCGTTCACGGGGCAGATGGGCAGATTGCGCGTGCAGCCTGCGATGGTCATGGTATATTCCATGGTGCTCTCTCCTTTTTCAGCGGGTTCGTTTCCGTGGGGCGAAACCCCGCTAATCAGTATAACACATTCCCGCCCGTTTGTGTATTCCCCCTGCGGAAAAAAGGCCTTACCGGGAAAGCGCGCAGAAGGCCGCCGCGGTCTTCGCGGCGAGGGCGGCGTTGTTCAGCACCAGCTGGATGTTGGAGGAGAGGCTGTCGCCGCCGGTGAGGTCCTTGACCTTGGCCAGCAGGAAAGGCGTGGTCGCCTTGCCGCGGATGCCGAGGCGCTTGGCCTCCTCAATGGCCTCGTCGATGGCCTTGTTGATGACGGCCGGATCCATGGAATACTCCTCAGGGATGGGGTTGCCGACCAGCACGCCGCCCCGCAGGCCCATATCCCACTTGGCGCGCAGGAGTTTGGCCAGCTCCTCGGGGGAATCCACGCGGTAGTCCACGCCAAAGCCGCTCTTGCGCGTGTAGAACGCGGGCAACTCGTCGGTGCCGTAGCCAATGACGGGCACACCCTTGGTCTCCAGGTATTCAAGCGTGAGGCCCAGATCCAGGATGGATTTCGCGCCGGCGCAGATGACCATCACGTCGGTCATGGCGAGCTCCTCGAGATCGGCGGAGATATCCATCGTCACCTCCGCGCCGCGATGCACGCCGCCGACGCCGCCGGTCGCGAAGACGCGAATCCCAGCCATGGCGGCGATGATCATGGTCGTGGCCACGGTGGTCGCGCCGTTCATTCCGCGCGCGACGATGGCGGGCAGGTCACGCCGGGAAGCCTTGGTGACCTTCGCCCCCTCGCGACCGAGCAGCTCGATTTCGTCCTTGGAAAGACCAGCCTTGAGCCTGCCGCCGATCACGGCGATGGTGGCGGGCACCGCGCCGTTTTGACGAACGGTCTCTTCCACGGCCAGCGCGGTCTCCACGTTCTGAGGATAGGGCATGCCGTGGGAGATGATCGTGGATTCCAGGGCCACTACGGGACGGTTCTCGCGAAGGGCCGCCGCGACTTCCGGGGCGACGTCGAGGTAAGGGTTCATGTTCATTGGATGGTTCCTCCTGATCTATGATTGATCTGTTATTTGAGAAGCTCCGCGACGCGCTCGTGCGAGAGCGTTCGGTCGACTGTGCCCTGCACGCGGCAGGTGAGCGCGGCGGCGGCGTTGCCCCAGCGGGCTGCCTCCAGGGCGGGAAGGCCTGACTCCATGGCGTGGACCGCCCCGGCCAGGAAAGCGTCTCCGGCGCCGGTTGCGTCCGCGACGCGCTCGACACGC
>CACZOT010000128.1 GCA_902782795.1 uncultured Eubacteriales bacterium
CTACAAGTACCTGCGTGACAACTACGAAGACATCCGCATGGACACCATCCTCGACAGCGGCAAGCTCGCGGTGTTCTGGCAGTTCGACTATGTCGGAACCTCTCCGTGGTCCGGCATGTGGGTCCGCAAGGATCTGCTCGACGCCAACAACCTCGAAGTGCCCACCACCATCGACGAGTGGGAGAACGTCGTCAAGACCTGCTATGACAACGGCGGCTACAAGGTCCTCATCCAGGCCGGCGAGAACGGCGGCGGCGGCGGCGACCTCGACACCTGCTTCTACTTCTTCTCCATGTTCGATGTTGGCTACTACTACTACCAGGTCGACGGCCAGGTCAAGTACGGCGCCATGGAAGACGGCTATGCCGACGCTCTGAAGATCCTCGCCGATTGGTACGCCAATGACTGGATCGATCCCGACTTCGCCGGCTATGACTGGAACACCTACAAGGCCCGCATCGCCGATCCGAACAACTACTCCATCTTCGGCATGAACTACGGCGAGGTTGGCCAGACCGTGACCACCGCCCGCCTGAGCGTGCCCGAGTTCGACCTGATCCCGATCAACGGCCCCAAGAAGACCGCTGACCAGGAGCTCCACCTCCGTCAGTATGACTTCACCACCCGCAACCAGTGGGATGCTCTGACCTGGGCTTGCGTCGAGGACGACATCGCCGAGAAGGTCGTGCAGTGGAAGGATTACTGGTACAGCCAGGATGGCGCTGAGCTCTTCTCCTACGGCGTTGAAGGCATCAGCTACATCTGGAACGAGAACAACGAGCTCGAGTGGGTCTACGACAAGCCTGAGAACGCCCAGTACTTCCCGGGCATCGACATGGCCGACGAGACCATGGACTTCTGGACTGTGTACCCGCTCTTCAAGCTCCACAACGGCGGCTACCTGCGTGACTCCGGCTCCTACATCATGTCCGACTATGTCTGGGCTTGCATCGATGAGTGGGCCAAGGTCGAGCCGACCTACGGCATCCCGATGACCAGCTTCACCGCTGAGGAAGCCACCGACTACGCTTCCCTCAACACCCCGATCCAGAGCTACCTCAACGAGTGCGTCGGCAAGGTCATCACCGGCCAGATGGACGTCGCTGAGTGGCCGAGCGTTCAGGAGAAGCTCTCCGAGATGGGCATCGCGGACTGCATCGCCTATCAGCAGGCTGCCCTCGAGCGCTACAACGCCCGCGGCTAAGAAAAACCTTCTGCCTCTGTGAGGCAGAACACATACCTAACGGCTCATACCGGGCGGACCCGTTCCGCCCGGTATGGGTTCCATCTTGAGGACACATAAAGCCGAAGTTTGAGGTGATCACAGTTGACTCAGGTGATGAAAAGGCGAAGCACGGAAATGAGCGGCTTGACCAAGCTGCTACTGACCGTTCTTGCCGTTGTGATCCTCGGCAGCTTGCTGCTGGGGTATGTATCCGCCACGGATCAGACCGCGCAAGACACGGTGCTGAACTACAGCGGCCTGGATATGCTCCTGGGGCGGACAGGCGGCAAGAGTGCAGGCGCGTTGCACCCGATGCTTCTGCTTGCTGTGTTCTGCACGGTTCTGCTCCTCTTCGGGATTTATCTCAATAAAAACAACGCGTTTATGGTCATCGCATGCTCGGCTATTTCGCTGGTCGGCATCCTGATGTTCCTCTTCGACGTCCACTTCACCGATAAGCGCGAATTCAATTTCGTCGTTTCCAGCGCTCAGCCCCAGCTCGGCTGGTGGATCGGCTTCCTGGCCGCCGCCGTCGCCACTATTCTGGGCATTGTGAATAAATCCAAGATCGGCGCGGCGCAGCGCCACAACATCCGCATGCAGGCTTACGAGAACCGCGACCTGCCCGCCGGATATCACGACCCCACCGTGTGGGAGATCATCAAGCATGACTTCCACAAGCATTGGCCCGTCTATTTGATGGTCCTGCCCGTGCTCGTGTTCTACATCGTCTGGTGCTACGGCCCGATGTACGGCATCATCATCGCCTTCAACGAATACAAGCCCAAGAGGGGCTTCCTGGGAAGCGAATGGGTCGGCCTTTACTGGTACCGCGAGTACTTCCGCAGCGCCTTTGCCTGGCGCACCATCCGCAATACCATTTTTATCAGCGTTTACAACCTCATCATTGGTTTCCCGGCGCCTATCATCCTGGCCCTCATGCTCAATGAAATGCGTTCCGTGGGCTATAAGCGCGTCGTGCAGACCATCACCTACATCCCGCACTTCATCTCCATGGTCGTTATGGCCGGCTTGCTGATCGACTTCCTGTCCTCCGACGGCGTCATCACCACAATGCTGAACAAGCTCTTCGGCCTGAAAGCGCAAAACTACCTGGGAAGCGCGAGATACTTCCGCACAGTCTACATCGGCTCGGAGATCTGGCAGCACCTTGGGTGGGATTCCATCATCTACCTGAGCGCCCTCTCCGGCATCGATATGGAGCTGTACGAGGCGGCCCGCATCGACGGCGCCGGCAAGCTCAAGCAGACGTGGCACATCACCCTGCCGGGCATCGCGCCGACGATCACGATTCTGCTCATCCTGCGCATCGGCCAGCTGCTCAGCGTCGGCTACGAGAAGATCATCCTGATCTACAACTCCACAATATATGAGACGGCTGACGTCATCTCCACCTACGTGTACCGCGTCGGTATCTCGGATATGCAGATGTCGCGCTCGACCGCAATCAACACCATGAACAGCATCGTCAACTTCATGCTCGTCGTCACGGCGAACAAGATCTCCGGCATGCTGACCGAGACCAGTCTGTGGTAAGGAGGGGAGCACACAATGGCGGCAATTAAACGAACCGTAGGCGAACGCGTGTTTGAAGTGTTCAACTATTTCATCATGACGGTGCTGTGCATACTCTGCCTGTACCCGATGTGGTATGTCTTCTGCGCGGCGTTCTCCGACCCTACCTACATGTACGGCAGCCGCGGCATCCTGCTGTGGCCCTATCAGCCGTATAACGTCAAGGGCTTCGTTCTGGTCTTCCGGAACGAGTACCTGATCCGCAGTTTCCTTAATACGCTCATTTACCTGGGCGTCGGCACCTTCCTGCAGATGCTCCTGACCACGATGGGCGCCTACGCGCTCTCCCGTCAGAACTGCTATTGGAACGGCAAGATCATGAAGGTGATCGCCTTCACGATGTACTTCCAGGGCGGCCTGATCCCGTTCTACATCATGGTGCAGAATATGGGCCTGAAGGATACCTACTCCGGTATCATCCTGCCGGTGCTGGTCTCCACCTGGAACCTGATCGTTATGCGCACGTCCTTCGGCTCGGTGCCGGTCTCCCTGGAGGAGAGCGCCCGACTGGACGGCGCGAACGATTGGACCATCCTCTGGCGCATCTTCTTCCCGCTGAGCCAGGCGACGGTCGCCGTTATCGCCCTGTACTACGCGGTGTACTGGTGGAACAACTGGTTCAACCCCAGCATGTTCCTGAAGTCCAAGACCAAGTACCCGCTGCAGCTGCTCCTGCGCGAGATCCTCATTCAGAACGATTCCTCCATGACCTCCGGCTCCAACATGAGCATGGTCGGCCAGGAGTCGATCGCCCAGTACAAGCTGCTCGTCAAGTACTGCGTCATCGTCGTGGCTACAGTGCCGATCCTGGTGACGTACCCCTTCCTCCAGAAGTATTTCGTCAAGGGCGTTATGATCGGCTCCATCAAGGGCTGATCGTTCCCAGCGAAAACAAGGCTCCGGGTCCCATCGAGTGGGGTCCGGAGCCTGTTTTTGTTGTAGGAATACCCTGCTAAATCGCCTGGACCCGCTCGCGCAGAGCCAGCAGGGCAGGTTCGCCTGGGATCGACTCTCCTGCGACGGCAAGGAGATAAGCGTATTTGGCTCGCAGATACTCCTGCGTATCCGCGTCGGCGAGGTGGAAGAACGCGCTGTTGTCGGCGGTATCCAGGCATTTGACGATCAGGGCGACGCGCCCGCTGCGCGCGCAGGCGTCGA
>CACZOT010000129.1 GCA_902782795.1 uncultured Eubacteriales bacterium
AAGAAAGCACAATATCAAAAGGGGGATCCGAACATGAAGCGGTTCATCACCATCCTTGCGCTGGCGCTCGTCTGTATTCTCGCGATGCCCTGCCTCGCGCAGGCCTCGATCTCCTTCGACGGCAAGGTCGTTGCGGGGGAGACGGTCGCGGTCGCGGCGCCCTTCGGCGGCCCGACGCGCGATATCGCTCTGCGCAAGGGCGATCTGGTACGCGTGGGGGACGCCATCGCCACCATTGAGACCACGCTCGTCTACGCCCCGGAGGCCGGCACCGTCAGCGGTGTTTTCGGCCAGGAGGGCGACGGCGCCGAGTCCATCGGCACCCGTTACGGCGCGGTGGTCTACATCAACCCCGTCAATCGCTACAAGATCAGCGCTTCCACGGAAAAAGCGCACAACTCCAGCCAGACCAAGTTCATCTCCGTGGGCGAGAGCGTTTATCTCTCCTGCACGCAGGACGGCACCCACACCGGCACGGCGGTCGTCACCAAGGTGGAGCCGGACGCCGAGAGCGGCAACAGCAAGTACGAGCTCGAAGTCACCGGCGGCGAGTTCTACATGGGCGAAACGGTGGGCATCTACCGCCGCAGCGATTACGTGGCGGAGAGCCGCATCGGCCGCGGCGTGGTGGCGCAGAACACCGCCATCGCCGTCAGCGCTACGGGGTCTATCCTCAAGATGCACGTCCATCCTGGCGACGAGGTCGAGAGGGGAGAACTCCTCTTTGAGACCGTCGAAGGCGTTCTGGACGGCCTCTTCGCCATGGACAACCACATCGTCTCCAACGTCGCTGGCGTGGTCGCCAGCGTGGAAGTGACCACGGGTGGTTCCGTCGCAAAGGGCGGCAGCATGATCACCGTCTATCCGCTGGATTCCTTCCAGCTCGAGGTCAACGTCTCCGAGCGCGATCTGAACGACATCCACGAGGGCGATGCCGTCTACATCGAGTTCGATTGGGATGTGGACGGCTCCTCCCGCTGCCAGGGCAAGGTGGAGAGCATCTCCCACGTCTCCAGCGCGGAGAGCGGCGCGGCCCAGTACAGCGCCTATATCTCCTTCGAGGCGGACGAGAACGTGCGCCTGGGCATGAGCGCCATGGCCTACCTGATCGACGAGGAAGACCTCCCCGCCGAGAACCCGGTGGAGACGCCCGCCGAACAGGACGCCGAAGCCGAAGGCTGATCGGAGCGTTAAAAATACCGCAAACGGCCCCGCCCGGCAACCCGGACCGCTGCGGGCCCGTCCAAGGACCTGTTACCCACGGTACAATCTTCCAAGACCGCAAGGAGGAATGACAAATGAGAAAATGCATCAAGGCGCTCCTGGCGCTGGCTTTGTGCCTGGCTCTTTTGCCGGTGGCCGCCCTGGCCTCTCCCGGCGACGCCGTACTCGCCCGCCGCGACGACGCCAGCTTTACCGATTACATCCGCGCCACCGCTTCCCTGGGCGATACGCTCTATCTGCTCGGCAATTCCGGCGTGTACACCTGGAAGCCCGGCGAGGCCGATCTCACCATGTACGAAGGCAAATTCGAGAACGACGAATGGAGCGAGGATAACAGTTCGAGCACCTACTCCAACGTAGCGGGTATGGTCGCCTGGAACGGGGAGATCTACATCATCGAAAACGTCACCCGGTTCGAGGCCCAGCAGGGTACCAATGCTTTCGAGGGCATGTACCTGAGCAAGCTCGTCTTCGGCGAGGACGGCACCTGCACCTGCGAGCGCGGCGACCAGCTGGATTGGGAACCGCTCATGGAGTACTATGACGAAAATGAGTACGCCCGCTCTCCGGAGCAGACTGTGGTCGTCGGCGATACGCTCTACGCCAAGATCTACGGCGATAACGGCATCGAGCTCTACGCCATCCCCCTGGACGGCGGCTATTCCAAGCAGGTGGAGGGGATCGAGGAGCTCTACGCCTTCGCGGCCTATACCGAAGGCCGCCTGCTCGTCGAGGAGCTCACCTATAACGACGGCTACACCATCACCCTGAAGACCTATGATCCCGAAAGCGATTCGATGGACCTGGTCTACTCCAAGGCGGGCGATGATTACGACCCCCTCGTCGGCATCGCCGTCGATCCGGAAAACGGGTTTATCTACTACCAGAGCCAAGGCATGCTCGACCGCCTCGACGTGGAGACCCTCGACGTAGTCCCGGTGAACGATCTCCCCGCGAACGCTTACAGCGAATCCGGCGCGCTGCTGCTCGACGGCGGCTATTACGTCACGGCCACCTATGAGGCCGTCATCGTCCGCAATACCGACCCGGCCCTGCGCGCCGAGAAGACCCTCTCCGTCTGCAACAGCGCTTACGTCGACGCCATCAACCGCGCCTACTATGATTTCGGCAACGCGCGCGGCGACGTCTCCGTGGCCATCTCCACGGACTATTCCGCCTCGCAGAACCTCGTCGAGGCCATGATGAACCATTCCACCCAGTACGATATCTACGTCATACGCGGCACGGAATCCGCCTACAGTGCCGTCTACAACCGCGGCTACATGACGGAGCTCTCCGGCAGCAAGATCCTCTCCGATTTCGTCGGCCAGATGTACCCCGGCCTGATCGATCAGCTCCAGTACAACGGCCAGCTCGTCGCCATCCCCTTCGAACCCGAAAGCAGCACTTTCGCGATGAGCAAGGCCGCGCTGGAAAAGCTGGGCTGCGCCCCGGAGGACGTGCCCGCCAACTGGCCGGATTTCCTGGATTGGCTCGGCACCCTCGCCCCGAAGATGGAGGAAGCCGGCGTCAGCCTCGCCTATGAATGGGAGACGCAGGCCAACTTCCGCGAGGAGCTTTTCAACCACATCTTTACCGATTACCAGAAGTACCTCAACTACTCCGGCCAGGAGCAGGGCTACAATACGGACCTTCTCTACAACGCCCTCAAGAAGCTAGAGGAGCTGGATCTTTCCGCCTTCGGCCTGCCGGAGGAGATCAACTACGACGAGGACGGTTCCTTCGGCGGATCCTGGAGCGAGGAGGATTCCAAGAGCATTCTCTTCCAGGGCTTCACCAGCTGCACTATCGCCGACAGCTACTCCTTCCGCGAGTACATCCCGCTCCTTCTGAGCATGGACGCGAACACCCCTGCCATCATGCAGCTGAGCGTTTCCTACGCCTTCGTCAACCCCTACAGCGAGAACAAGGAGGAGGCCATCGCTTTCCTCGAGACCGCCACAGGCTCGATGCGCGACGCCCAGAAGGCCAGCCTCATTCCCACCATGAATGAGCCCGCGCGTTCCTCCTACTACGAGGAGAACAAAAAATCCATCCAGGAAGAGCTGGACAACATCAACAGCCTGCTCGCCGAGGCCACCGGCGAGGACAAGCAGATGTACGAGGATATGCTGCGCGATTACCAGCAGTATATGGAATACATCGAGTACGACATGTGGGAGATCAGCCCCTACGCCATCGAATGGTACCGCGCGCACGATGACAACATCATCTTCGAGAAGTACCATCCGCTCTACTCTGGCGAATCCTCCGCGGAGATCTACGATATCCTCCAGCAGTATATCGGCGGCACCATGACGCTCGAGCAGATGCTCCGCTCCATCGACCAGAAGGTGCAGATGATGGTTCTGGAGGGCAACTGACCTCAAGCCGAATCGATCCCCAAGCCGCCGCTGGCTGCGCGTTGGCGCAGCCAGCGGCATGAAAAGGGAGGCTCTCCTTGTTTACGAAGAAAAAGTCCGTCCTGCTGTTCTTGCTGCCGGGCTGCATGGGGCTCATGGTGTTTTACGTGGTGCCCTTCTTCGGCGGCGTATGGTACTCGGTCACGGACGGCACCTACAAAAACAGCTTTGTCGGCCTGCAGAACTATCTGGCCATCTGGAAAAACCAGATGTTTTTGCTGGGCCTGAAGAATACGCTGGTGCTCTCGCTCATCTGCGCGCCGACAGTCTGGCTACTCTCGTTCGTGGCGGCGTCGCTGCTGGCGCGCATCAAGCCCGCGGGGGCGCTCTTCCGCAATTCGATCCTCCTGCCGTACCTGATGCCCTCCTCGGCGATGCTGCTGATCTGGCTGGTCATCTTCGATTATGGCGGGCCGATCAACCGCGCCATCGCGGGCATGGGGCTTGAGCGGGTCCTCTGGCTCGAGGGCGGAGCTCTGCGCGTGCCGATCATCCTGTTGTTCATCTGGAAAAACCTGGGCTTCGCGGTGATCATCTTCCTGTCCGCCCTGCAGGCCATTCCCGAGCCGCTGTATGAATTTGCCCGGCTCGAGGGCGCGGGGTTTTGGAAGCAGACGTTCTCTATCACGCTGCCCATGGTCGTGCCCAGCGCCTTCCTGGTGATCATTCTCGAATGGATCAACGCATTCAAGATCTTCAAAGAGGTCTATTTCATCGGCGGCGCGTATCCGGACGAGAGTGTCTACACGCTGCAGAACTACATGAACAACATGTTTTCCAAGCTCAACTACCAGAACGTCACCACCGCGGCGTATTCGTTCGCCCTCATCGTGTTCGCGCTGTTCGGGGCTTTGTTCCTGACGCAGCGGCGGCTGATGAAGACCCTGACCTGAGGAGGCGCGCCGCATGAAAAGACATCATCTCCTGCGCCGCAGGCACGTGCTCTCGCGGCTGCTGCTGAGCCTGATCGCCATCGTGATGCTGGTCCCCCTGGTCGTGACGTTCCTCTATTCCTTCTTCTCCCCGGAGGAGATCAAGGCCTATTTGCAGACGCGCGGCAATTACGACCAGAAGGCCATGATGGATATCGTCCTTTCGCCGAAGGTCGCCTCGCTGGACCAGTACTATCGCGTGCTCATCAGCGATAACTCCATCCTGCGCATGTTCGCCAATTCCGCCATGTACACCGTGGCGATCCTCCTCGGGCAGGCGGCGGTGATCCCCGCGCTGGCCTACGCGCTGAGCCGCTTCCGCTTCCGCGGGCGGGACGCGATCTTCTTCACCATCATCATGCTGATGCTGCTGCCGTTCCAGGTCACCATGGTGCCCAACGTCCTGACGCTGCGCGCCATCGGCCTGCTCAACACGGTGTGGGCGGTCATCATGCCCATGTGGTTCACGCCGTTTTACGTGTTCCTCATCCGCCAGTACATGGTCGGCCTGCCGGACGAGCTCCTCGAAGCCGCCCAGATGGACGGCGCGGGTACGGTGCGCAGCTATTTCCACATCGTGCTTCCGGTATGCAAGCCGGTCGTCGGCGCGGCGGTGGCGCTGTCCTTCGCGGACCTGTGGAACCTGGTTGAGCAGCCCATGACGTATCTGAGCGCTCGGCAGGACCTGCAACCGCTCTCGGTCATGTTCAACCAGCTGGTCGCCCAGCCCAGCGGCATCGAGTTCGCGGGCGCGGCGCTCTATATCATGCCTGCGCTGCTGGTGTACCTCTTCTTCCAGGAGGACATCCTCTCCGGCGTGCAGCTGACGGAGCTAAAGTAAGAGGGAAGTAGGGAAGAGATTCGATGAAACTGAAACGCTTCGCCCTGAAGGGGCTGATCATCCTCGTGGCCGTTCTGGCCCTGTGCGCTTTCTTTTCCGGGACCGTGCGCACCATCACCACGCCCAAGGTGCGCCTGACGAGCGGCAAAATGGGCAAACTGGAGGAGAAAACGCCCATCACGGCGTCCGTGGTCTTCCCCAAGACGGAGGAAGTCTCCGTGCCCCTGGACGAGGGAGTGACGCTGACGATTCTGAGGGTGAACACGCGCGCGGGCTACACCGTCTCCGAGGGCGAGGTGCTCGTGGAGGCGGAGATCGCCGGATACGGCGATAAGATCGCCTCTCTTCGGGCTGATTACGAGAGCGCCGAGAGCGCTCTCAACACTCTGGAGCGCAAAAACGCCGGCATCCGCGTGCGCCAGCAGGATATCGATTACGTCTCCGCCCTGACGGGCTACCGCGCCGCGCGCAGCGCCGTCATGCTCGCTCGGATCGATATGGATACGCTCCTCAACCGCGAGGGACTCTCCCTCGGCGAGAACGGGGAGACGCCCGACAAAGCCAGCGAGAAGTGCGCCGCTGCCGTCGAGGCCTGGCGCGAGGCCGTCTCCGCGCAGGAAAGCGCCAAGGCCGCCTACGCCAAGGTCGAGCGCTATTCCATCGATGAGGACGTGCTCACCTATCTCACAGAGAAGACCGAATCGGAAGAAAAGATGGCTTCCGCCGAGGAGCAGATGCGCTCCCTTTCTGCGCTGAACGCCTCCGTCGCGGAGATTACCGCCCCGCATGACGGCTACGTCGCCGAGCTCAAGGTCGCCCAGGGGGATTCCTATTCCGGCGCGGGCCCGCTCCT
>CACZOT010000130.1 GCA_902782795.1 uncultured Eubacteriales bacterium
CGAGAGGTCGGGGCGTTTTTTGCGGTGTTCGCAATCGCAGCGGCGTATTATTGCTCTCAAGCCTTCGGGGCCTCCTGCGCGCGCAGGCGCACGGTGAACTGCGCGCCGCTGCCCAGCGCGGATTGGGCGCAGATGCGTCCTTCCATGAGCTCCACGGCCAATCGGGCGATGGAAAGCCCCAGGCCGGTCCCGCCGTCGCGCGAGCGCGAGCGGTCCGCCTTAAAGAAGCGCTCCCAGATGTAGGGCAGGTCTTTGGGGTCGATACCGCAGCCGGTATCGCGCACGCCGAAGGCGGTCCACTCTCCGTCCGTGCGCGCGAAGAGGGTGACCACGCCGCCGGAGGGGGTGAAGCGGATGGCGTTGTCCAAAAGGATGATGAGCACCTGCATGACGCGATCCTCGTCGGCCTGGCACCAGATATCCTCCTCGGGGCAGTCGACCGCCAAGGATACGCCCTTGGCGGAGGCGTTGGAAAGCACGCGCTGGCGCGCCGCTCGAAGCATGGAAACGATCTCGATGGGCTGCAGGTCCAGCTCGATGCGCCCTGCCTGCAGGCGGCTCATATCCAGCATATCGCCGATCAGCTTCTGGAGGCGCACCGTCTCCTGGTAGATAATGCGGTAGCTGTTCTGCTTTTCTTCTTCTTCGTCGATGACGCCGTCGAGCAGCGGCTCCACCATGCCGCGGATGCCGGTCAGGGGCGTGCGCAGCTCGTGGGAGATATTGGCGATATAATCGCGCCGCATCTGCTCCAGCCGCTCGGATTCGCTCACGTCCAGCATGAGGGCCACCGCGCCGCTGACGCGCTCGGCGCCGTCGTCGTAGATGGGGCGAACGGTTGCCTGCACCGAGCGACCGTCGGGCAGCTGCCAGACCGTGGAGCGCCTCTCCAGGGCGGCGATGACGCGGCGCAGGAGTTCCATGAGCTCTCCCGCCTCGCCCGTGCCCGCGCGCAGCCCGTCCTCATCGCATCCGCACAGGTCCAGCGCGGCCTCGTTGTGGTGGATAAGCCTGCCTGAGGCGTCTACGGCGATCAGCCCCTCGCCGATACCGTTGACCACCTGCTGGAGGCGGCTGCGCTCCGCTGCCAGGGAATCGATGGAGCGGTTGAGCTGCCCGGCCAGATCCTGCAGAGCTCCGCCCAGGTTCTCGACCTCCAGGGGGCCGCTCACGTTTTCGAAATCGCGGGTATTGGCGCGCACGTGCGCGGCAGCGCTCTCCAGGTGCTCGATGGGCCGACAGATGAGCCGCGCGAAATACCAGGAGGAAACGCAGGAAAGGATGAGCGCGAAGACCGCGCCCGCCATGAGCGGCAGGAAGAAATTGGAGGCGTAGCGCTGGATTATACTCAGCTCCCGCGCCAGCAGCACGACCCCGGCCGCCTCTCCGCTGCTGTCGCTGACAAGCGCGCCTTGTAGCATGACCTTGCCGCCCAGGCAGTCCAGAGAGTATACGCCGCTGATCCCGCCGCCGGCGAGGACGCGCCGGAAGAGGGCAAGGTCGGCAGGGGATGGGGAGGCGGGCGTGTAGGAATCCCCGGCGGATTCGCGCGCGAGACCGGTGCGGGCGTTCCAATAGACGACCTGGGCGTTGGTAAGTTTGCTGATCTCGTTGACGTGATAGCCGTCGGGGGCAGCGCCGCCCTCCGCGTACGTGCGGGCCACGGGCACTACCGTCTCCATGCTCGCGTCGAGCTCGCTCAAATGCCTGCGCACGGCCAGGCGCTGGAACAGGAACAGACAAAAACAGCCGGTCACCACGATGGCGGCGATCGCCAGCGCGGTGAAACCGGCCATGATCTGTACATAAAGCCGTTGCTTGCGGTGCGAATGAGGCATGATCAGTGTTCCACCTCGAAGCGATAGCCGACTCCCCAGACGGTCTTGATATCCCAGGGGTTGCTGTCCTTGCAGAGCTTGGCGCGGATGCGCTTGATGTGGCTGTCCACCGCGCGGGTATCGCCGAGGAAATCATACCCCCAGATGCTCTGGAGAAGATGCTCCCGGCTGAAGACGATACCGGGGTTGCTCGCAAGAGTCCAGAGAATCTCGATCTCCTTGGGCGTGCAGGGGACGGTAGCCCCGTCCAGCCGCACGATGAAAGCGCCCATGTCGATGTCCAGATTGCGCACGATCAGGTGCGTCTCCTTGCCGGAGGATTTGAACTCGTGCAGGCGGCGGAGGACCGCCTTGACGCGCGCGAGGACCTCGCGCGGGCTGAAAGGCTTGGTGATGTAATCGTCCGCGCCCAGCTCCAGGCCCAGGAGTTTGTCAAACTCTTCGGATTTGGCGGAGAGAATGATGATGGGCATGGTACTCGTTCGGCGGATCTCCCGGATCACGTCCAGACCGTCCATTTTCGGCATCATGATGTCCAGAAGCACGATATCCGGCCGGGCGGAATAGACCTGGCGGACAGCGTCGTCGCCGTCATAGGAAGAAATCGTTTGGTAGCCTTCTTTTCGGAAATATGCGTTCAGGGATTGATGCACGTTGGGATCGTCGTCTGCGATGAGGATGCGGTAACCGATTTTGCGTTCCTCCATAGGGATGACCTCCGGGCAAACTTATACTGCATACATCTTATCTGCAAAAATCGGCGAATTTATGGCGAAGCCTTAAACGTTTTCTTTTTCTTCGGTATTCTCCGCGCTGTTTTCCTGCGGGATTGGCGCGGGTTCCGGTTCCGCGGCGCTGTCCGGAGCGGTTTCCACACCCGCGTAGATGACCTCTCTCAGGGTGCGCCCGCCGAAATACATGCGCAGGAAATTGCGCAGGATGATCGCCGAGATCGGTCCGAGCAGCAGGCCGAACACGCCCCAGAGCTGCATGCCTAGGTACATCGCCAGCAGAAGGACCGGCGGATAGATGCCCACCTGGTCGCCGACGATACGCGGCTCAAGCAGCTGCCGCGCCAGGAACACCGCGCCGTAGAGAAGCAGAAGACCCACGCCCATGCGGTAATCTCCCATCACCAGGCTGATGATGCCCCAGGGCGTCAGCACCCAGCCGGGGCCGATGGCGGGCAGAGCGTCCAGAACCGCGCAGAGGAAAGCGATGGCGATGGCGTAATCCACCCGCAGGATCGTCAGCCCGATGAAGAGCTCCGCGAAGGCGATCAGCGCCAGGATGAGGATGGCTCGCAGATACGCGAACAGGGAAGAGAACAGATCCTTCCGCGTCCGATGCAGATTCCTGGACCAGGTCGGCGGCAGTTGATCGCCCCACCAGGCGAGGATGCGATCTTTGTCGCGCAGGAGGAAAAACGTGGTGAACAGCAGCACCACGAAGCCGATGAACGCCTGCGGCGCGGAGACAGCCGTGTTCCAGACGCCGCGCGTGATCTGGTTGACCAGCGTCAGCAGGGTCGAGCGCAGGCGCGCGAAGGCGTTGCGGATCTCCTGCATGATCTCCGGGGTGATCCATTCGAACTCCGTGTCAATATATTTGAAGAAATCCTCGATGAAGCTGACGAAGTTGTTGTACATTTGCGGCAACTGCACGATGATCTCCCGGAACTCCACATACAGCCGCAAAACCAGGACGGTCAGAACCGCGCCGATCGCCACGGCAAGGAGCACCGCCGCGGCGGTAGCGCTCACTGTGCGGTGCACGTGCAGCCTGCGCTTGAGGAAGGAAACAGGCTTGTCCAAAAGCGCCGCGAAGAGGAGCGCAAAGAAGAAGGGCAGGAGCAAAAGGATCGCCCGCCCGCACATGATTATGCCGATCATCGTGACCAATACCACGCAGATCAGTTTGAGCACGTTACCGGGAACGGTGGGTTTGCCACTGAGAAAATCGCGCAGTTTCATTATTATCGCCGTTCCTCCACAGGAAGAGTATTCTTCCTACAGGGTATCACCGCGCCCGCTCCGTGTCAAGAAAAAACAGCCCCGTTCTCCCAAGGGGATTTTCCTGGAAATTTACATTTTTCCCTATTGTGTTTCCGGCCGCGTTGCGGTATAATATCAAACGTTGTCGGAAGACAACGCGCTGATGTAGCTCAGTCGGTAGAGCGCATCCTTGGTAAGGATGAGGTCGCCGGTTCAAATCCGGCCATCAGCTCCATCAAAGGCCTTGCTTGCAAAAGCAGGGCCTTTGATCGTTTTTGGCCAAACCGCGTGTTGCGCCGGGACGCAATCCGTGTTATAGTCGTACCGACGGACCGCCCTGTAAAAGGAGAGATGACGAATGATCACCGTTCTGTGTTACGAGAAATGCACGACCTGTCAGAAGGCGCTCAAATGGCTGGACGCGCGCGGCGTCGCCTATCGGACGCGCCCGATTAAAGAAGAGAATCCAAACGAGGAGGAGCTGAGAGCTTGGATCGCGCGCAGCGGTCTGCCCGTGCGCCGTTTTTTCAACACGAGCGGCATGGCCTACCGCGCGCTTGGTCTCAAGGACGCGCTGGCCGCTATGACGGAGGAGGACCAGCTGCGCCTGCTCGCCTCCGATGGCATGCTGGTGAAGCGCCCGCTGCTGGTCAGCGAGAAAGGCGTTTTCCCGGGCTTTCGCGAGGCGGATTGGGAACAGCTGATCTGACGCGGGATTCACAGCCTGGCCGGATCGAACGCGAGCCGGGAGGTGCTTGACAGAAACTGCGGCTGTGCTAGAATAAAATGTCGATAAGCGTCGCAAGGGGGAATAGGCATGCGGAGAAAGTGGGCTGCTCTCGCCATGGCGCTGGCAATCGCTCTCTTCACGGCACAGACGGCGCGAGCGGTCTCCTTCCGCGGGGAGGAGATCGGGGTCAACCCGGAGGGCCTGCGAGCGGAGCACGAGGGCCTGGTCTTCACCATCGTGGAAGGGCTGGCCCGCTACGCCACGGACGACGCCAGCGGTTACGGCCTCATCGCCCTCTCCGTGCCGGACTCCGCCGCGGTCACTGCCATCCGCCGCTTCGACGGCGGCTGGTTCGCCGCCCACAGGGGCGTGGAGTTCCAGAACGAGCGCACGGAGAATTGGGAGGGCGACGGCGCGAGCCGGTTCTCCTGCGAGTGTTACATGGATTGTGTCGTGCATCTGCGCGGCGAGATCTACATGACCTACGATATCGCCTACAAGCTCGAGTTTCAGTACGACGAGTTCGCCAAGCCCGAGCGCCGCTGGAAGATGGTCCGCTTCCAGAACATCCCCCAGGAGCCGGACGGCGTGGACCTGAAAGCGATCAACGCCATGGATCCTGGCATTCGCGTGGAGCCGGTCACGGGCCCCACGTTCAAGGGCTTCATGGTGATCGTCTCCGATCCTTCGCGCGTGTACGCGGCCTCCATCCCGCAGCCGTTCAATAACGACGTCGCCGGGTGGTCTCTGGACGAGTTCGCGGAAAAGACCGGCGCGGCGGTCGTCATCAACGGCGGGGGGTTCGCCGACCCCAACGGCATGGGCAAGGGCGGCAAGCCCAACAGCCTCGTCATCACCGAGGGGGAGAAGAAGCAGAATTACATCCCCGGACGCAAGTTCGGCACGGTGATCGGCTTCGACATGAACGACCGCCTGGTGGTCGTGGAGGGCGTGCAGCGCGAAGACGTGGACGCTCTGCCCCTGCGAGACGCCCTCGCTTTCAGCCCGGCGCTGATCATCAACGGCGAGGCAGTGGACAACAGCGATTACCGCACCGAGCTTTCGGCGCGCACGGCCATCGGCCAGAGGGAGGACGGCACCGTCCTCATGCTCATCGTCGACGGCCGCCAGCCGGATTCCTTCGGGGCGAACATGTCGGGGCTGACGCAGATCATGCGCAACTACGGGGCGGTCAACGCCGCGAACCTGGACGGCGGCACCTCCACCGCCCTGGTCTTTTACGGGCAGAAGGTCAACGACGGCTCTGGCCCGGACCGCGTCTCCCGGCAAATGCCCACCGCCTTCCTCGTGCGCCCGCAGGAGTGACGGGCGCGCATCCATCGCACACCAAGGAGGGAACCAACATGTCCAAGCTATCCGCAAGACGGCTGCTCGCCCTGATCGCTGCCGAGCTGCTTATTCTCCAGACGGCCTTCGCCGTCTCTTTCCAGGGCGAGGAGATCCTCGCGAATCCGGAATCCCTGCGGGCGGAGCATGAGGAATTCGCCTTCGCCATCGTCGAGGGCCTGGCTCGCTACGCCATGGACGAGATCGGCTCCGCGCCGCTGACGAAGGTCTCCGTGGCGGATTCGCCCGCGGTCACAGCCGTGCGGCGCTTCGACGGCGGCTGGTTCTACACCCACAAGAGCAGCAAATTCGAGAACCGCCGCACGGAGAACTGGCGCGGGAACGGCCAGGACGCCTTCAGCTGCGACTGCTACATGGACTGCGTCGTGCACGTGCGAGGCGATCTTTACCAGACCTACGACATGGCCTACCGCCTGGATTTCATCCTGGACCCGAACGTGCGATCCGGATCAAAATGGCGGCTCCAGCGTTTTCAGAACATCCCGCAGGAGCCCGACAGCGTGGACATGGCGCAGATCAACGTCATGGACGAGGGCATCACCGTGGAGACCGTCACCGGCCCGACCTTCAAGGGTTTTATGGTCATCGTGGAAGATCCTTCCCGCGTGTACGTAGGCGCGCTGCCTTCCTTCCAGGGCAAGGGCTGGACTCTCGATGAATTCGCCGAAAAGACCGGCGCGGCGGTGGTCGTCAACGGCGGCGCGTTTTCCGACCCCAACGGCATGGGCGCGGGCGACGAGCCCGTGGGCGTGGTCTACAGCGAGGGCGTGAAGCGCCGCAACCACGTGCTCAGCCGCAACAGCACCACGCTCGTCGGCTTCAATCAGGACGACCGCCTGATCGTGCGCCAGAACCTCAGCCCGGACAAGGTGGAGGCCTTCAACCTGCGCGACGCAGTGGCCTTCCGCCCGGCGCTCCTCATCGACGGAGAGGTCATCGAAAGCACGGAGAACCGCGATATCTCGCTGTCCGCGCGTACGGCCATCGGCCAGAGGGAGGACGGAGCGGTGCTGCTGCTCATCGTGGACGGCCGCCAGCCGGATTCCTTCGGCGCGAATATGTCTTACCTTACGCAGATCATGCGCAATTACGGCGCCGTCAACGCCGCGAACCTGGACGGCGGTTCCTCGACCGCCCTGGTCTTCTTCGGTAAGAAGATCAACGACGGCTCCGGCCCGGACCGCGTCTCCCGCCGCGTGCCCACGGCCTTCCTCGTGCGCCCTCTGGACGAGTAGGAAGCTGGAAACGCCATCGCCCGAAAAGCAACAGCCTCCGGGTCCCATTCGGGGTCCGGAGGCTGTTTCTTTCGAAATGAACGGAGGCGATCAGGCGTCGAGGTAGAGGCGGCGGAATTCCTTTAGGGATTCGATCGGATCCATCAGCGGCTGGTACTCGATGCCGCAGGCGCCCTTGTAGCCGGATTCGTCCACCTTTTTGAAGATGAACTTGTAATCGTTCTCGCCGAACTGCAGCTCGTGGCGACCGGGATGGCCGGCGCAGTGCAGGTGGGCGATGCAATCAAGATTATTGACGATGGAGGGAATGATGTTGCCCTCCATGATCTGCTGGTGATAGATATCGTAGATCAGCTTGACGTTGGGGCTGTCCACCACGCGCACGATCTCGAAGCCCTCGGCGGAGGACCAGAGGTAGGCGTCCTTGTGGTTGACGATGGTGTTGAGCGGCTCGACCATGAGCGTCACGCCGGAATCCTCGAGGATGGGCGCGGCTGCGCGCAGGGTGGAGATGATGGAATCATGCTGCTTCATGCGGCACTCGCCGGTATCCTTGCCGCCCTGGGTGATGAGGAACTTCGCGCCGACCTTGTTGGCCGCTGCGCAGCTCTCCTTGAGGCACTGGAGGTAATGCTCGCGGTTCTCGGGAGTGGTGAGGCCGAAATCGGTCGTGCACATGCTCAGAAGCTCCACGCCGCTCTCCTGGCAGGCCGCGCGCACGCTGTCGAGATCCAGGTTGGTCCAGTTGTAGGTTTCCGCGGCGTCAAAGCCGAGGGAACCGATGGTGCGGATGGCTTCCTCAAAGGAAACGTTTTTGAAGAAACAGGGGACCGGAACGCAGATTCTCATAGCCGTTTTCCTCCTTGCGATCATCGGGAAATGCGCGGGATCCTCCCGCGCCGACACACATATTTTAACAATAAACAGCCCACCATGCAATAGCTTTTTCACTTTCCGGGGGAGAACCTCGCGAGGGCCCGTCCGCATGCGGCGGCCGCCCGGGGCATACCATGTACTCCGGGACGGGGGAGGTGGCGGTGATGGACGCGGTCATCCGCATCGCGGCGATCGGACTGGTCTCATACCTGGCGGCCGTGCTGCTCAAGCGCGCCGGACGCGAGGACATCGGCGCAATGGTGACGATCGCTGGCCTTGCGGCGGCCATGCTCACGGTCATCGGCATGCTCTCGGAGCTGCTTACGAGCGTGCGGGCGGTCTTCGGAGGCTATTGGCAATGAAGGAGGATAAGCGGGATGCGGCTGGCACTGGAAGCTGCGCTTTTGTGCACGGGAACGGCGGCGGTCTGCCTGCTGCTGCGGGCGGTGCGGCCGGAATACGCCTTCGCTGCTGGCCTCGCGGGAGGGATCGGCGCGCTCCTTCTGCTGGCCGCGCCGCTGACGGACACCCTCGGGGAGATGAGCCGCCTTGCGGAGAGGACAGGCATTGCCTCCGCGCCGCTGCTTGTGCAGGCGTGCCTCGCCGCGCTGGCGGGAGACCTGCTCGCCTCGCTTTGCAAAGACGCCGGGGAGAACGCCCTCGCCGCGCGCGTGGAACTTTGTGCGCGCGTAGCTGCGGCCGCCATGGCCCTGCCGCTGGTTGGGGAGCTGATCGACGCGGTGGGTTCGCTGGCGCTGTGAAAAGTGGAATTCTCGTTCTGACGATGCTCGCGGTTATGATGATCGCCTGCCCACATGCCGAAGCGGACAGCGCCGCGGAAAAGCTCGCGGGCCGTCTCGATCTCGCGGCCCTCGAACAGGCGGCCAGGGATGCGCCGGTCGAGATCCCCGTGCGTGAGACGGTGCTCGCTCTGCTAGACGGCGAATGGGACGGCGCAGAGGGATTCGTCGGGTGGCTGCGCGGCCAGGCAAAGAGCGCAGTGGCAGCGGCCGCCTCCCGCATCACAGCTCTGACCGCGCCGATGCTCCTCATCTCGCTTTCCGGCGCGCTGATTGGGGACGAACTGCGCCCCGGCGCGGAGAAGATCTGCACGCTCGTCGTCGCCCTGGAAGCCCTTCTGTTCCTGGGAGAAAGCGCGGGAGAGGCGGCGAGGGCGGCCAGGCGCGCCAACGCCCTCACGCAGGCCGCTGCACCGGTCCTCGCGACGCTGGTGAGCGCCGCGGGGGGCGTTGGTTCGGCAGCGTTGCTCACGCCCATGGCTGCCCTGGCGGCACAGCTCTGCGAAAAGGCTGTCGTGCAAGGGACGATCCCCCTGTGCGGCTGCTGCGCGGTTCTCGCGGTCTGTCCGGCCTTCTCCCGGCAGTTCGCGTTCGCTGGCGTCAGGCGGTTCCTCCTGAGCCTGTGCAACGGCGCCCACGCCGCGCTGATCACGGCCTTCACAGCGCTGCTCGCGGTGCGGGGGCTCCTCACGGGCGGGGCCGACAGCGTCTCGATGCGCACGGTCCGCTACACGGTGGACAGCCTCCTGCCCGTGATCGGAGGCGAGATCGCGGATTCGCTGGACCTGCTCGTCGCCAGCGCGCGCCTGGTGCGCGCCTGCGTGGGCACGACGGGCTGCCTCGTCCTCGCGGCTTTGTGTGCGAGACCCATCCTTGCCATCACGACCCGCCTTCTGGCGCTCAGGCTCTGCGCCGCGCTGGCCGAGCCTCTCGGCGCGCGGGTGGCGGGGGATGTCCTCAATGGCTTGGCGGATTCCGCGCGCGCTCTTCTCGCGGCGCTGGCATCGGCGATGACGCTCTTTCTGCTCGTCGTGGGCATGGCGGCCTCGGTGAGCCTGACGATCCGCTGACGGAA
>CACZOT010000131.1 GCA_902782795.1 uncultured Eubacteriales bacterium
GAGGTGCAATCCAAGTTCGGCGAGGGCACGGAGTTCCTCGTCACCCTGCCGCGCGTCTCCGCCCAGACCACGGAGGAGACCTCCGTGCGCGACGATCCCTTCTCCGGCGGGGAGGAAAACGCGCCGGAATAGCACGTACCAACGCGCTGGGCGTCTGCCCGCCCCGCGCGTCGGGTTTTTCCAGCACTCATCGACCGAACCAAACACCAAGGAGGTAAACAAACAAATGCAGTACCGCACCTTCCCCAAGACCGGTGAGGCCGTCTCCGCGCTCGGCTTCGGCTGCATGCGCCTGCCCGTTCAGCAGACCGAGGGCAACCCCATCGACCGCCCCGAAGCCATCCGCATGCTGCGCCACGCCATCGATTCCGGCGTCACCTATGTGGACACGGCCTTCGGCTACCACAACGAGGAGAGCGAAGTCGTCGTCGGCCTGGCGCTGCAGGACGGCTACCGCGAAAAGGTCAAGCTGGCCACGAAGCTCCCCCTGTGGAAGGTGGAGACGTATGAGGACATGGAGCGCCTGCTCGATATCCAGCTGGGCCGCCTCCAGACCGACCACGTGGATTTCTACCTGCTGCACGCCTGCAACCGCAATTCCTTCGCCAAGGTCAAGGAGCTGGGCGCCTTCAAATTCCTGGAGGATATGAAGGCCAAGGGCAAGATCCGTTTCGCGGGCTTCTCCTTCCACGACGACGCCGAGACCTTCCGCAGCATCGTCGACAGCTGGGACAAGTGGGATTTCTGCCAGGTGCAGATGAACGTCCTGGACGAGTTCAACCAGGCCACCATGGAGGGCGTGCGCTATGCCTTCTCCAAGAAGATCGGCCTGGTGGTCATGGAGCCTCTGCGCGGCGGCGCGCTCACCGTGCGCATGCCCGAGGAGATCAAGGCCATCTACAAGAATTCCGGCTTCGACCGCAGCGCCGCCGAGTGGGCGTTCCGCTGGGTGTATGACAAGCCCGAGTTCATCACCATCCTTTCCGGCATGTCCACCATGGAGCAGCTCGAGGAGAACCTGCGCATCTTCGACAAGGCCGAGCCCAACTGCCTGAGCGAGAAGGAAAAGGAGATCCTCACCTCCGTGCGCAAGGCCTACGAGGCCCGCGTACGCGTGGGCTGCACCGGCTGTGAATACTGCGAGGCCGGCTGCCCGATGGAGATCAAGATCCCCGAGATCTTCCGCCCCTACGACAACGCCGCCATGTTCGATACCCTGCCCCGCTTCTACGAGCGCTACCGCAAGGAAGTCGGCGAGAACAAGTGCATCAAGTGCGGCGCGTGCGAGGCCATTTGCCCACAGAAGATCTCCATCCGCGAATGGCTGGATACCATCTGCGCCGAGGCCAACGCCTGAAACGCTCTTTCCCGAAAAAGGGAGCCCGAAGGAGGCACTTCGTAAGGAAGTGCCTCCTTCACGTTTGAACACGGGATCATTGACCGCGCAAGTCGGCAATGGTACAATGATCGAAACAATTGAGTAGCGAATTATGCGCATCGGATTTCGTCCCGCAAAAACCAAGAGACAAAACAGGTGCGTCCGCAACGGACACGCCTGTTTCATATCCTTTTTAACCGGGCGATGCCCCCACCCTATGAAATGCGTCTTGATAGGCTTCTTTTTCTTTGGCCGAGGTTGTGCTATAATAAAGCGAACAAAAGGAGGGATGCGACAAATGCCTAATTGGACCAAACGGTTGCTTGCGCTCCTCATGGCGCTCCTGCTTGTGGCTGGCGCGGCCTTCGCACAGGCGGTCGAGGCGGACGACGAGATCCTCGTGGAGGACGGCGTCGCCCTGACGGCCGAGCTCATGGTCGAGGTAGGGGAAGATTATTCCTCTCCCGAGGAAGTCGCCCTGTACCTGTACGCCTTCGGAGAACTCCCCCCCAACTTCCTGACCAAGCAGGAGGCGCGGGACCTGGGCTGGGTCGCCAGCTGGGGCAACCTCTGGGACGTGGCCCCGGGCATGTCCATCGGGGGAGATTACTTCGGCAACCGCGAGGGGCTCCTGCCCAAGGCGCGCGGCCGCCAATATTACGAGTGTGACGTCAATTACGACCCGGATTACGACCAGGGCCGCCGCGGCCCGGAGCGCATCGTCTTTTCCAGCGACGGGCTCATCTACTACTCTGCCAGCCATTATTCGGACTTCGAGCTTTTGTACGAGGGCTGGTACGAAGAGGGCTATGTCTACGGTCTGGACGACGGAGAGGGGGCTGCCTGGTGAATAAAGTGTATCTGAACGGTCGCGCCATGCGCACGCGCGAGGAGGCGCACGAGCAGATCGCCCGGGCGCTGCGGTTCCCGGAATGGTACGGGAAAAACCTGGACGGGCTGTGGGACCTGCTGTGCGACGCGCAGGCGGAGGTCTCCTTCGGCGGTACGGACGCCATGCTCTCCGCCCTCGGCGAATATGGCCTGCGGCTCCTCAAGACCTTCTACGACGCGGCCGAGGAGAATCCCGACCTTTCCTTCCAAGTGCAGGCCGATTGGTGAGGTGAACACTGGCAATGAAGCATTGGTGGATCGCTCTGGGCGCAGCGGCGGCATATCTGGCCGTGAGCTTCGCCTTTCAAGGCTGGGCTTGGTCTTGGCTGATCTGGGTCGCGTACGCGGCATACCGCTATTTCGGAAAATAGGATACGACCGTGGGCTTTCCGTGAGCCCACGGTCGTTTTTTGCGTATTGGGGAAGAAGAGCCTACCTGCCGCCCAGCGAATAGCCTTCCTTCTCCCACACGGCGATCCACCCTTTGAGCCGTTGGAAGAACTCGCCGTTGTTCGCGGTCTTTTCCAGCATGCCGAGCATCTGCTCGGTCGTGTCCTGGGTGGAGTTGTTCGCCAGCAGGCGGCGCACGGCGTACTCGCCTTCGAGTTCCTCCGGCGTGAGGAGCAGCTCTTCGCGCCTGGTGCCGGAGCGGTTCATATCGATGGCCGGGAAGATGCGCTTTTCGCTGAGCTTGCGGTCCAGATGAATCTCGCTGTTGCCCGTGCCCTTGAATTCCTCGTAGATGATATCGTCCATGCGGCTGCCGGTCTCGACCAGCGCGGTGGCGACGATGGTGAGACTGCCGCCGTTTTCGATATTGCGCGCCGCGCCGAAGAAACGCTTGGGCCTGTGCAGCGCGCCGGGATCGATACCGCCGGAAAGCGTGCGACCCGTCGGCGGGATGACGAGGTTGTAGGCGCGCGCCAAGCGGGTGATGGAATCAAGCAGAATGACGACGTCCTTGCCGCTCTCCACCATGCGCTGGGCGTGTTCGAGCACCATCTCGGATACGCGCGTGTGGTTCTCGGGGAGCTCGTCGAAGGTGGAGTAGACCACATCTCCCCGGATGGAGCGCTGCATGTCGGTAACTTCCTCGGGGCGCTCGTCGATCAGCAGGACGATCACCTTCATCTCCGGGTGGTTCTCGGTGATGGCGTTGGCGATCTTCTTGAGCAGGACCGTCTTGCCCGCCTTGGGCTGGGAGACGATCAGCGCACGCTGGCCCTTGCCGATGGGCGCGAGCATATCGATGACGCGGAGGGCCATGTCTCCCCTGCCCTCGCCGGATTCCATGCGAATGCGCTCCTCGGGGTAAATGGGCGTGAGCGCGTCGAATCGCGGACGGCCGATGGCCTTTTCAGGGGAATCTCCGTTGATGGAATCGATGAACAGCAGGGCGTTATACCGGTCGCCCTCGCGCTGCGGACGGGTGCGGCCCTGGACTCGATCGCCCGTGCGCAGGTTGAACCGGCGGATCTGAGCGATGGAGACGTACACGTCCCTCGGCCCGGGCGAGCAGTTCTCCGCGCGCAGGAAGCCGTAGCCGTCCGGCATGATCTCCAGGAGGCCGCCGCCGGTCGCGCAATCGCCCGCGGCGAGCATATCGCTCACCGCCTGGTTGACCTCGGAGGGATCCTGCGGCACGAATTCCTGGCGCCGCGGAAAGCGCGGTTGGAAGGGAGTTTGCTGCGGCTGGACGCTTTGCTGCGGAGCGGGATAGGCCTGCGCGCGGGGCGCTTCCGGTGCAGAAGGCCACTTTTGCGGCGCCACGTTCTCCATGGGGCGGCTTGGCCGTGCCGTCGGCTGGTCTCCTCTCTCTTGCGGGCGATTCGGACGCGGCGAGGGCTGCGTCATTTTCTCCTGCGAATGATTCACGCGGGGCGACAGCTCCGGCTTATCCTGCTGCGGCTGCGCGGCGCTTACCTTCACGCCGCTTGCCTTGACGAGCTGCTTCGCGGGTCTTTCCGGCGCGCGAAGGCGCTTCTCC
>CACZOT010000132.1 GCA_902782795.1 uncultured Eubacteriales bacterium
CAACGAGGTGCTCTATGAATCCAAGCTCATCGGCTACCCCAAGCCCTTCAAGAACAAGGTGCGCACCTTCTGCCAGAACCCCGGCGGCTTCGTCTCCCAGGAGAATTACGACAACGATCTCGCCGTCGTCAACGGCCATTCCTACAAGGAATTCAAGAGCAGCAATACCAACCTCGCCATCCTCTGCTCGCACAATTTCTTCGAGCCCTTCAACCAGCCCATCGCCTACGCCCAGAAGGTCGGCGGGCTGACGAACATGCTTGGCGCGGGCCATATCCTCGTGCAGCGCTTCGGCGATATCCTGGACGGCAAGCGTACCTGGGCCAAGGAGCTCAGCCAGTCCAACCTCCGGCCCACCCTGCCGGACGCCGTCGCCGGCGATATCACCGCCGCCATGCCCTACCGCTCCATGATCAATATCATCAACTTTATCCAGGCCATGGACCACGTCGTCCCCGGCTTCGCCTCCTACGAGACCCTGCTCTATTCGCCCGAACTCAAGTTCTACTCCAACCGCGTCAAGATGGACGAGAAGTTCGAGACCAATATCCGCGGCCTCCATTGCCTCGGCGATTCCTCCGGCTGGACCCGCGGCCTCATGATGTCCTCCGTCATGGGCGTGCTGATGGGCCGCCGCCTCGTGGAGAAGGAGCAAGGGGCCTGATGCGCGCGTGAGACGCGCGCCAGGGGATACGGGCAGGGAGTATACTTCCCCCTGGATCCCTCACATGGAGGAATCGAATCAATAGAAGGGCTCCGGTATCCTGTCGAAAGGGCACCGGGGCCTGTTTCTTTTCGGGAGAACCGGTTTGTTTTTCTTTCCAGCCCCCCAAGAGGGGATTCTTGAGGGACGAAGTCCCTTAAGCGGGAGTCCAAAGAGCAGAGCCCTCTGGCGTTCCCCCTTGGTTTCTGCTATACTAAAGGAAAAGGAGTGTGACCCCCCATGCCGGTACGGCTGATCGCGGTGGATCTGGACGACACGCTGCTGGACCCGGAGAGCAAGCTCCGCGCGCGCACGAAAGACGCGCTGCGGCAGGCGATGGTGCGGGGCGTGCGCGTGGTGCTGGCGAGCGGGCGCATGCCGGCCGCGATGCGCGACTTCGCCGAGGAGATCGGCGCGAACGCTCCGGTGATCGCCTACAACGGCGCGCGCACGGTGGACCTCGCCACCGGAGAGAGCACAGGGCGCTCCCCCGTGCCGCAGGCGCTCGCCCGCGAGGCGGCCCATCTCGCGGAGGAACTCGGCGCGCACGTGCAGGCCTTCCGCGGCGACCGGTATTATTTCGCCCACGAAAACGAATACAGCCGCCGCTACGCCGCTTCCATCTCCCTGCGGGGACAGGAGACGGGCGGGCTGCTCTCGGAGACGTTTGTCGGCGAGGCGGACAAGCTCCTCGTCATCCACGAGCGGGAGAACATCGTCCGCTGGGCGGAGCTGTTCCGCGAGCGGTTCGCGGGCAGGCTGCGCTGCTTCACCTCCCGCGCGAATTATCTCGAGATCACCCATACCGACGCCGCCAAGGAAGACGCCCTGCGCGCCCTGTGCCAGAGGCTCGGGGTGGATCTGGCGGACGCCGCCGCGTTCGGCGACGGCGAGAACGATCTGGGCATGGTCCGCCTCGCCGGGCACGGCTGGGTGATGGCCAACGCCAAGGAGAGCGTGCGCCGGAGCGCGCCGCGGATCGCCCCTTCCAACGCGGAGGACGGCGTGGCGCAAATCGTGGAAAACTGGCTCCAGGACGGAACGATAGGAGGAACAGACGCATGATCAGGGCTGATGAGTTCATCAAAGCCATGGGGTTCGAAGTGCTCTCCCCCGCGCACAGCGACGAGCTGCCCATCGAGAACAGCGATATCAACCGCCCAGGCATGCAATTGGCCGGGTTTTGGGATTTCTTCGCCTGGGAGCGGCCGCAGATTTTCGGCAAGGTGGAGCTCGCATATCTGGGCCAGGTCGATCCCGCCATGCGCGAGGAGCGCCTGAGCCGCTTCGTCTCCTACGACCTGCCCTGCATCATCATCTGCCACCGCATCGAGTGCGACCCCGTGCTCCTGGAAAAGGCGCGCGAGCGCGGCATCCCGGTCTATCAGTCGCAAAAGGATACGACCCAGGTGGTCATGGAGATGATTACCTGGCTCAACAACGAGCTCGCGCCTCGCACCTCCCGCCACGGCGTTCTCGTGGACGTATACGGCGTGGGCGTGATGATCACCGGCGAGAGCGGAGTCGGCAAGAGCGAGGCCGCGCTGGAACTCGTCAAGCGCGGACACAGGCTCGTGGCGGACGATCTGGTCGATATCCGCCGCGTCGCCGATACCCTTGTGGGCGAGGCGCCGGAGATGATCCGCCACCTCATGGAGATCCGCGGCGTGGGCATCATCGACATCGCCACTATGTACGGCATCGGCGCCGTCATCCGCGATCGCGTCATCGATATGGTCGTGCACCTCGAGCCCTGGGTCCAGGGCAAAGAGTATGACCGCCTCGGCCTCGAGGAGGAGTATACCGAGGTGCTCGGCGTCAAGGTGCCGCGCCTGCTCATCCCCATCCATCCCGGACGCAATATCGCCATCGTCATCGAGGTCGCCGCGCGCAACCTGCGCCTTAAGCAGCAGGGGTATAACGCTGCGCAGATCCTCACCGACCGCGCTGAGGAGCGCTTACGCGGGATTTGATGCCGCGCCGGATTGTCCTCCGGCCTTTGGCCGAAGGTCAATCCGGCCGCCTTGGCAGGGGCTTCGCCCCTGCACCCCCAGCGGCAAAGGACCGAGCGCGGGCTTTGGCCCGCGCTC
>CACZOT010000133.1 GCA_902782795.1 uncultured Eubacteriales bacterium
ACAACCGCGAGGGCGGCGAGAACTTCACCTTCTACGACGGCCCGCCCACGGCCAACGGCCGTCCGCACATCGGCCACGTGCTCACGCGCTCGGTGAAGGACTGCATCCCGCGCTACCAGACCATGAAGGGCAAGCACGTCCTGCGCAAGGCGGGCTGGGATACCCACGGCCTGCCCGTGGAGCTGGAGGTCGAAAAGATGCTCGGCCTGGACGGCAAGGAGCAGGTGGAGCAGTACGGCGTGGAGCCGTTCAACAAGGCCTGCAAGGAGAGCGTCTGGAAATACTCCAACGAGTGGCGCGAGATGAGCGACGCCGTGGCCTACTGGGCCGATATGGAGAACCCCTACATCACCTACGACAACAACTACATCGAGTCCGTGTGGTGGTCCCTCAAGCAGGTGTTCGACAAGGGCCTGCTCTACAAGGGCTACAAGATCGTGCCCTACTGCCCGCGCTGCGGCACCGCCCTTTCCAGCCACGAGGTCGCCCAGGGCTACAAGAGCGTCACTGAGCGCTCCGCCGTGGTGCGCTTCCGCGCCAAGGGCGAGGAGAACACCTGGTTCTACGCCTGGACCACCACCCCCTGGACCCTGCCGAGCAACGGCGCCCTGTGCGTCAACCCGGACGAAACCTACGCCAAGTTCGATTGGGACGGTCGCACCATCATCATGGGCGAGGCCCTGATCGATACGCTGCTGGGCGAGGGCGTCTCCGGGAAAGTCGAAAACAAGACCACCATGCCCGGGCGCGACCTGGTCGGCATGGAGTACGAGCCGCTCTTCCCCTTCGTGAAGGAGATCGTGCCGGATGGCAAGTGGCGCGTGGTCGCCGACGGGTACGTCACCATGACGGACGGCACGGGCATCGTGCACATCGCCTCCGCCTTCGGCGAGGACGACGCGCGCGTGGGTCGCGAGAACGATATCCCCTTCCTGCAGCTGGTGGACGCCGCCGGCCGCATGGACAAGCGCACCCCCTGGGCGGGCGTGTTCGTCAAGAAGGCGGATCCGCTCATCCTCGAGGAGCTGGAAAAGAACGGCAACCTCGTCAAGGCGCCGGAATTCACCCACGATTACCCCTTCTGCTGGCGCTGCGACACCCCGCTGATCTACTACGCGCGCGCCTCCTGGTTCATCAAGATGACCGCCGTCAAGGAACAGCTCATCGCCAACAACCGCTCCGTGAACTGGATCCCGGAGACCATCAAGGAAGGCCGCATGGGCAACTGGCTGGAGAACGTCATCGATTGGGGCGTCTCCCGCGAGCGCTACTGGGGCACCCCCCTGCCGGTGTGGATCTGCCAGGATTGCGGCAAGCTCCACTGCGTGGGCTCCATCGCCGAGCTCAGGGAGCTGGGCGAGGACGTGCCGGAGGATATCGAGCTGCACAAGCCCTATATCGACAATGTCCACCTCAAGTGCCCGCACTGCGGCGGCGCCATGAAGCGCACGCCCGAGACGGTCGACTGCTGGTACGATTCCGGCTCCATGCCCTTCGCCCAGTGGCATTATCCCTTTGAGAACGAGGCGATCTTCAAGGCCAACTTCCCGGCCGACTTCATCTCCGAGGCTATCGACCAGACCCGCGGCTGGTTCTACACCCTGGAGGCCATCTCCACGCTGGTGTTCGGCTGCGCGCCGTTCAAGAACGTCATCGTGCTGGGCCTGGTGTGCGACGAGAACGGCCAGAAGATGTCCAAGCACAAGGGCAACGTCGTCAGCCCCTGGGACGTGCTCAGCGTCACGGGCGCGGACGCGGTGCGCTGGTATTTCTACACCTTCGGCCCGCTCTGGCAGCCCAGCCGCTTCTCGCTGGACCTCGTCAAGGAAAACCAGCGCAAGTTCATGGGCACGCTCTGGAACACCTACGCGTTCTTCACGCTCTACGCCTCCATCGACAATTACGATCCCGCGAAAAAGGCCCGCCCGGAGGATTTCTCCCTCATGGACAAGTGGGCGCTCTCGAAATTGCAGACGCTCACCAAGACCGTGGACGAGGGCCTGGCTGAGTACCGCATCACCGATTCGGCCCGCGCCATCGCCGCTTTCGTGGACGAGCTCTCCAACTGGTACGTGCGCCGCTGCCGCGAGCGCTTCTGGGGCAAGGGCATGGAGAGCGACAAGCTCGCCGCCTTTGAGACGCTCTACACCGTGCTCGTCACCCTGGCCAAGCTGATCGCCCCCTTCACGCCCTACCTGGCCGAGACCATGTACCTGAACCTGGTGAAGAACAACGTGCCCGGCGCGCCGATCAGCGTGCATCTGTGCGATTTCCCCACCGCGGACATGAGTCTCGTGGACGCGCAGCTGGAAGAGGAGATGGAAAACGTCATCGCTTACAAGCAGCTCGCGCTCGCCTGCCGCGCCGAAGCCAACATGAAGGTGCGCCAGCCCGCCGCCCGCCTCTATATCCGCGGGGAGAAGCTCTCCGAGGGCACGGCGGCCCTCATCGCCGACGAGGTGAACGTCAAGGAGATCCGGTTCGTGGACGACGCCCGCGCCTTTACCACCTACCGCATCAAGCCGCAGCTGCGCACCCTGGGCAAGAAGTACGGCAAGCTCCTCAAGGGCATCGGCGCGTACCTGGCTGAGGCGGACGGTAACGAGGTCGTCGATACCTTCGACCGCGGCGAGAAGCTCCGCTTCGAGGTGGACGGCCAGACGGTCGAGCTGGAGCGCGACGATACGCTCATCGAGCCCATGCAGAAGGAGGGCTTCGTCGCCGAGAGCGACCGCGGCGTCACCGTGGTGCTCGATACCGCCCTCACCCCCGAGCTCATCGAGGAAGGCTTCGTGCGCGAGATGATCTCCAAGCTGCAGACCATGCGCAAGGAGGCCGGCTTCGAGGTGACGGACCGCATCCACGTCGCCTATACCTCGGGCGACAAGCTCGCTGGGATCGTCGGCCGCGGCTGCGAGACCATCGCCGCCACCGTGCTCGCCCTCTCCATCGACCGCGGCGCGGCAGCCCCCGAGACCGCTTATACCAAGGATTGGTCCATCAACGGCGAGGACGCCACCATCTCCGTCTGGAAGGACGCCTGATCGGGCAAACCGCAGGATCACGAAAAATGGCCTTGTACCCAGTACAAGGCCATTTTTCATGTCCAGATCGGGAACGCTCCGGCGGGGTTCCTCCGCAAACGGGCGGATCCCTCTGGACGAACGCCCCGCGTTTGTGTACAATAGGAGAGAGAAAAAGCAAGGGAGCATGCGTGCGATGTTCATAGCGGACGGATGGAAGGATTACGAAGTACTGGACGCGGGTGAAGGCGAAAAGCTGGAGCGCTGGGCGGACGTGGTCCTGCGCCGGCCGGACCCGCAGTCCATCTGGCCCAAGCAGCAGCCGGGTCTGTGGAAGAGCGCGGACGCGGTCTACAACCGCTCTTCGGGCGGCGGTGGCGCGTGGGATTTCAAGCGGTCCCTGCCGGAAAACTGGCAGATCAGCTACAAGAACCTGCGCTTTCAGGTGCACCCCACGGGCTTCAAGCACACGGGCCTGTTCCCGGAGCAGGCCGCGAACTGGGACTGGATGGCCGAAGAGATCCGCCGGGCGGGGCGGCCCATCCGCGTGCTGAACCTGTTCGGCTACACGGGCGGAGCGACCGTGGCCTGCGCCGCCGCGGGCGCGCATGTGACGCACGTGGACGCCGCCAAGGGCATGGTGAGCTGGGCGGGGGACAACCGCCGCCTGTCCGGCGTCGACGAGACGAAGGTGCGCTGGATCGTGGACGACGCGCTCAAATTCGTGCAGCGCGAGGAGCGCCGCGGCAACCGCTACGACGCCCTGCTCATGGATCCGCCCAGCTACGGGCGCGGCCCGGGCGGCGAGATCTGGAAATTGGAGGACGCGCTCTGGGGCCTTCTGGACGCCTGCGGGCGCATCCTTTCGGAGAAGCCGCTCTTCTTCCTGGTCAACAGCTATACGACCGGCCTGCAGGCTACGGTCCTTTCGAATATGATCTCCTTCTCGATCGGACATTGGTACGGCGGCAGCGTGCGCGCGGACGAGCTCGCGCTGCCCATCACCAGCGGGGGCGTGCTGCCCTGCGGCTGCACGGGCCGCTGGACGCCGGAGGAAGCGTGAAGGACCGGGCGGTGGCCGTGGTCCTGCGCGGGGACAGGATCCTCATGGAAAAGACGGTGAATGGCGGGCGCACCTTTTACGCCGCCCCGGGCGGGGGCGTCGAGGAAGGGGAGACGCCCGAGCGGGCCGTACTGCGTGAACTGCGGGAGGAATGCGGGCTGGACGGGCGCGTCGAGCGGCTCCTCTCCATCGTGCGGCGGCGCGAGGACGAGGACACGCGCGAGTACGCCTTCGAGGTGAGCGTGCCGGAGGGCCAGGAGGCCGTCACCGGCGGCGACCCGGAGCTCCCCGCGGACGAGCAGCTCATCCGGGACGTGCAGTGGCTGCGCTTGGACGAGCTCAGCGAGCGGGACCGCGTCTTTCTCTGGCAGTACGGGCTCATGCAGGTGGGCTCCATGCGGGAGATGGTGCTCTCCTGGAGCGACGACACCAGCTGGCCGCGGAACAAATAGACAAACCGGGAGCGGAGGCTTCGTCCGTTCCCGTTCCATGTTTTTCGCTGGGGGCAAAACGAGCCCGCCGCAGAAGGATCTGCGGCGGGCTCGTTCTTTGGGAGCTGTTACTCTTCGTTCAGCTGGTAGCTGATGGAATCCACAGAGCCGTCGCCCTTGAAGAGGATCTGCACGATCTGGTCCTGCAGGTCGAGCCAGCAGTACACGCGGGAGACGCTGCCGGAGTTCTCTTCATGGACGATCTGGCCCACCTCGATGGGCCGGCCGCGGAAGAGGCCGACGCAGGTCTGGAAATCGATGGACTTATCGAAGTTGACCACGTTTTCCAGGTTCGAGGAATTGCTGATGGCGCGGAATTGGCGCAGGTCCTCGTAGTAAACGACCTTGGCGCGCAGCGCGCCGCTGGGGAAGGCCGCGCAGGTGAAGCCGTAGCCGTCCTCGAAGAGCCAGGTGTACATCTTGTTGCCGTCCTTGTCCTCCTCAACCAGGGGCTCGCCGTAGCGCTCCGTGAGGGTGGGCAGGGTGTCGCCGGTGATGGAGACCTCGTTATAATGCGCATAGACGCTGTCGTAATCCTCGTACAGCGGCGCGGTCAGTTCCGGGATGGGCGTGGCCTCGGGCTCGGGCGTGGCGCTCATGGCCTCCTCGAGGGCGGCGGTGTCCATCTGGGGCATACAGCCGGAAAGCAGGGCCACGGCCGCGATCAGCAGGGCCGCGAGGAGCAGGCGAAAGAATGGTTTCATGGGTCGGTGTGCCTCCTTGGGGGAATGGATCGTTACCGGTATTGTAGCACTTCGCGCCGCCGCGGTCAATCGGCGCGCAGCAGGCGGAAGAAGCGGAAAGAGCCGGGGAAGACGGGCAGCTCGTAGACCTTCTCCACGGGCTCGGGCCGGAAGGTGGCGCAATCGCCCCAGCGGCGCGGGCCGGGGTTGACGCGCACAGGCTCGGTGACGCGGCGGCCGCTCTCGAGGTCCTCGAAGCCGACGAATTCGTCACCCAGGAGGACGATCTCGGCGGGCTGCTTGAATTCGTTCAGGTTGAGCACGCCGAAGGTATCGTTATCGTAGGTGAAGAGGCACACGCGCGGCGAGGCGGAGAGGAACATCTTCCCCCGGCGCGCGAAATTCTTGGCGATGGCGCCGACGACATCCTTGGGCAGGCGGTAGAGATCGCCGAAGTTGTCCGGGATATTGAGGATGTAGAGGAAGCCGCGGCCGTAGTAATCCTCTGTCATGACGGCGGTGCTGAAATCGTTGACGTGCAGGAGGACGTCGTACCAGGTGGCGTTGTTCTTGTGGTTGAGGACGGTGAAGGTCGCGCTCTCGTCGGCGACGTGGACATTGTGGGTGGAGACGTTCTGGTTGGTGAGCTGGTAGCGCGTGCCGGAGACCTTGCGGTCCGTGGGGCGCACGGAGGTGAGGTCGGTGATGCCGCGGTCCATCGTCGCGCGCACGAAGCCGCTGGTGACGACGGCGATGCCGCCCTCGCGCACGTATTTTTCCAGCTTCTCGACGACGGCCTCGTCATAAGCGGAGTTCTGCGTCAGGAAGACGACCGGGGCCGTCTCGTCGAAATAGGGCACGGGCTCGAGGGGGATGCCGCACATGCCGATATAGTTGATAAGCTGATCCTCGCCGTCGGAATCGTGCGGCTCGTAGGTGGAGACGCCCACGGGCTCGCCGAGCTGGCCGAGGATCCGGTCCAGACGCCGGAGATCCACGCCCAGGGCCGCCAGGGCGGGGTTGTCCACCATGGAGGCGAAGTTGAACATCATCAATTCCCGCGCCTTGGCGAAGAGCGTGAGCTCGGCCTGCTCCAGATAGATGCTCAGGTTGCCGCTCGCGCCGCCCATATCGATCCAGCCGCCGCCGTTGCGCCCGGGGGCGGTGTTCTCCAGCAGGCGCACCAGGGAATAGCTCTGGTAGCGCTGGAGGTGCTGGCCGTCGTAGTTGCTGCGGCGGGATTCCGTGCCCGTGTAGACGCCGTCGAAGATGTCCTTCTGGCGGCCGGGGCCGTAGCCGGTCTCCTGGTAGGATTCGTACCAGTTGGGGTATTTGATGATCACGCGGCAGCGCGGGTTGACTTCCCGGGCCGCGGCGACCATCTCCCGGGAAAAGGCCTCGAGCTGGTCCAGCTTGAAGCGCGCCCAGGAGCGCTTGCCCTTCTGGGCGATGCACATCTCGCACTTGCAGGAGGAGAAGAAGAAATCGTCCAGGATGAACTCGTCAAAGAGCGAGGCGGTGTAGCGCGTCAGGCGCAGGAGCTCGGCGCGGTGGGCGGGGTCGGAAAAGCAGAAGGTATCGTAGATGGCGGGCTTGGCCTCGCCGACCTTCACCGTGCAGGTGATGCCCCCGGCGACCTTGATGCCGCGCTCCTCGAAGACCCGCTTGAAGGCGCGCATCTTTTCTTCGGGGATATCCACCAGGGCGCGGTGCGTCTCCAGGTAGACCTTACCCAGGGGAACATACTGCGCGTAAAAATCCAGGTCGCGGCGGATCGTATCCGGCGTGGCGTTTTCCAGGTAGTAGGCGTAGACGTAGCTGGCGAGACGGAAATTCTCGAAGGGCTGCATATGCGTACACCTCTTTTTATTTAGCGCAGGGAGGCGAGAGTCTGGGCGAGGACGCCGGCGATGAGCGCCGAGCCGGCCTCGGAGGGGTGGTA
>CACZOT010000134.1 GCA_902782795.1 uncultured Eubacteriales bacterium
CTGGATATTGATGGGATAGCCCGCCGTCTTCTGGATGGCCGCGGTGAGCTCGTCCAGGCGCGCGGCGTAGGTCTTGCCCAGTTCCTCCAGGACGCCCTCGTCCACCTGCACGCCCGCTCGCTCCATATCGAACAGCACGCGCGAGAGGGGCTCCTCCACGTCGCGGTAGAGGGAGAGCGAGCCTTCGCGGGCCATGCGCTCTTCCATCGCGACGCGCAGCCGCCACAGGCCCGCCGCGCCCGAGGAGCGGGGGATGCCCTCGCCCTCGAGGAGATCTCCCGGCGCGAAGGAGGGCCGCTGCGGATCCACCACGTAGGCGGCGATGGCCGCGTCGTGCGCCGCGCCCGCCAGGGCGATTCCCAGACGCGCGAGCTCCGTGCGCAGGGCCTTGATATTGCAGGCCGTAATCTCCCCGCCGCCCGTCCAGAGCACCTGGGCGGCGCGCAGGGCGTCCTCGGGGGCGACGCCCGCGTCCAGCAGCGTCCGGCCCCCCAGGGGCAGCGTCACCGCCGCCTCGCCCCGCCCGGCGATGGAGAGGACTTCCTCATCGCAGAACACCGCCGCGGGCTTGCCGGCCAGGGCTTCCGCCGCCACGCGCAGCTCCTCCGCGGTGGAGATGAGCCGCTGCTCCGGCAGGTTCTCCTCCTCGGCCTTGGATCCCTCGGCGCTCTCCTCCGGCGCTTCCTCCGGGGCCGCCTCGCCGCCGTAGCGCGCCGCGAGCGAAGCCAGGCGCGAGGCCAGGGAATTGAGCCCGTGCGCCTTGAGGAAAGCCGCGCCGTCGCCGAGGGCGTGGAGTTTGGCCGCGTCCGGATCGAACTCGATGGGCGCGTCCCGGTCGATCTCGGCCAGGAAGCGGCACTCGCGCGCCAGTGCGGCGTTCTCCAGGAGCCGTTCGCGCAGCTTGCCCTTTTCGCCCGCGTCTGCGCCGGCGAGGCAGGCTTCCAGATCTCCGTACTTGGCGACGAGCTTGGCCGCCGTCTTTTCGCCGATGCCAGGCACGCCGGGGATGTTATCGGAAGTATCGCCGCAGAGGGCCTTCATATCGATGAGCTGGCGCGGAGAGATGCCGTAGCGCTCGCGAATGACTTCCTCGGTGACGCGCTCCGTATCCGTGATGCCTCGCTTGGTGTACAGGACCTCCACGCCCGGCCCTACCAGCTGGAAGGAATCCCGGTCCCCCGTGACGATGAGCGCTTCCACGCCCGCCCGGGCGCAGCGCGCAGAGGCCGTGCCGATAAGATCGTCCGCCTCCCAGCGCTGGAGCTCCAATACCGGGATGTGCATGGCCCGCAGGGCCTCCTTGGCCAGGGGGAACTGTGGGCGCAGGTCGTCCGGCGTGGGGGCGCGCGTGCCCTTGTATTCGCCGAAGCGCTCGTGGCGGAAGGTGGGCCCGTGCACGTCGAAGGCCACGGCGGCGCGGTCCGGGTTTTCGTCCGCGATGGCGCGCAGCAGCATGCTCAGAAAGCCGTAGAGGGCGTTCGTCGGCGCGCCCTGGGAGTCGCTGAGCGGCGGCAGGGCGAAATACGCCCGGTACATCAAACTGTTTCCATCCACAAGCAGCGCTTTGCCCGCCATGCGACCTTCCCCTTCCCGTTCGGGAAATCTTCGATCGTATTATAGCATTCCCAGCCCGGCAAGGCAAATCTTCCCGGACAAGGAAGGGATTTATGTTAAATCTCTGGAAAAACGCAAAATTTCCCGTTCAAAATGCAGGAAACCGTGTTATCCTTATAGAAAGAATATAGGAACGCCTGAGAAGGACGGCAAAGCGGCGCCTGGGGCGTCCGTCCTCCGGAAAGGAGGGCGCCATGCCTCTGATCGTCGCGAAAAGCGCGGGCTACTGCTACGGCGTGCGCCGGGCCATGGAGATGGCTTTGGGCTCCGCCGGGCAGGGAAACGGCTGCGTGACGCTCGGGCCCATCATCCACAACCCGCAGGGGGTAGCCCAGCTGGCCGCCGCGGGCGTGGAGAGCGTCGCCGCCCCGCAGGACGTTCCCGCCGGAAAGGCCTGCGTCATCCGCTCGCACGGCGAGCCGCCGGAGACGTACCGCGCCCTGGAGGAACTGGGCGTGCCCATCGTGGACGCCACCTGCCCCACCGTGCGGCGCATCCACCGCCTGGTGGAGGAAGCGGCCGCCGCCGGACGCCGAGTAATCGTCATCGGCCGGGCCACGCACCCGGAAGTGCGCGGCATCCTCGGCTGGGCGGGAGAGAGGGTTCTCTCCGTGCTCACCGAAGAGGAAGCCCGGGCCGTCCCGCCCGGAGAGGACCGGGCCCTGGTCGTCTCGCAGACGACCCTGCCCGCGGAGAAATGCGCCGTTGTGTGCGCCGCCCTCCGCGAGCGCATCCCCAACCTGGAGACCGCCCGCACCACCTGCGCCGCCACCGCGGCCCGGCGCGAAGAAGCCGCCGGGATCGCCAAAGAGGCCGACGCCATGCTGGTGGTCGGCGGGGCGGAGAGCTCCAACACGCGCGAGCTGTACGAGCTGTGCTTGGGCCTGTGCCCGCGCACGCGCCTCGTCTCCTCGGCAAGCGAGATCGATCCTTCCGCGTATACAGCGGGAGATCTGATAGGAATCACTGCCGGCGCCTCTACGCCGGAGGGTACATTTAAGGAGGTTGTCGCACGAATGAACGACATCGAGAACAAGGACAAGATCACTGAAACTGCCGAGCCCATCGCCGAGGAAGCCCAGGAGAGCATTGACGTCTCTTCTGATTTCGGTGCTGCCGTGGAAGCGACGCTCAAGCAGATCCGCCCCGGCCAGACCGTCGTCGGCACCGTTGTGCAGATCACCGAAGACGAAGTCTGCGTCAACGTCGGCTACAAGGCGGACGGCATCGTCAAAAAGTCCGATCTCTCCTCCACCGATGTCAAAATCGGCGATGAGATAGAGGTCGAGGTCGTCAAGGTCAACGACGGCGAAGGCAACGTGCTGCTCAGCCAGCGCAACATCGTCAACCGCAAGGCTTGGGACGCGCTCAGGGAGGCCTACGAGGCCGGCGAGTTCGGCGAGGGCACCGGCAAGGAGGCCGTCAAGGGCGGCCTGCTGGCCCAGGTCAACGGCATCCGCGCCTTCATCCCCGCTTCCCAGCTGAGCCTGCGCTACGTCGAGAAGATCGACGAGTTCGTCGGCCAGGATATGAAGCTGAAGATCATCGAAGTGGACAAGGCCAAGAAGCGCGTCGTCGCTTCCCGCAAGGCTGTTCTCGCCGCCGAAGAGGCCGAGAAGAAGAAGGCCA
>CACZOT010000135.1 GCA_902782795.1 uncultured Eubacteriales bacterium
GAAGACCAAGAATTGCTTTTTCATGTAAATCGCTCCTTCCTCCCCTATCCAAATGAGATATGCCACTCAAATGTCTCTCAAAATATAGCACAACTGGCACATAAAGTCTAGTCCATCTGGAAGAATTTTTAGCATTCAAAGAACGGGTATGATAAAATGGGGTGATGGAATGGACGTGAAAGCGCGGCTCCAGGCGCTTATGGACGAGCGCGGCTGGACGATATATCGCGTGGCCAAGGAAGCAGATATTCCTTGGTCTACGGTGCGCAATATGTTCAAACGGAATACGGAGCCGTCTATCGCTACATTAGATAGTATTTGTCGCGGTATGGGGATGACATTGGCGCAGTTTTTTGATGAAGACGGCAAGCTGGGACTAACTGCGGAGCAGCGATTGATTATACAGGAATTGAGCAAACTGAGTGAGCGTGAAAGGCTTCTTGTGATGGAATTGCTTGCAATCCTGGCTAAACAGAAAGAATAGCGAGCCTTTTGTACCCAACGACTCTCTTCCTAGGAGGGCCGTTTTCATATAGGAGTAAAAGAAAAAGCCGTTTGCCAGCGGGGCGTTCGGGTGTTATACTGGTAGGGAGCGGGGAGGGGCTTCTCCCCGAACGGCGAGGAGGCGAGCGATCATGCGGCTGCAACCGGTATCCGCGGCGGTACAGATCCCGGCGGAAGGAGAAGAGGGCCTGTTCTGTCTCGGGGACGTGCGCGAGGCCCTGCCCGGGCTTATCGAGCGCTACGGGGGCCAGGCGCAGGTCGTGTACGCCGACCCGCCCTTCGCCTCCGGGCAGACCTTCCAGATGCGCGTGTTCGTGGGCGAGGAGGATTGGCGCAAGGGCGCGGGTTCCCTCGCGCGCGAGGCCTACGCGGATCCCTCCGACCGCGAGGCGGCCGAATCGCTTTTGCGCGCGCTCGCCGAGGGCGCGAAGGCGCTCCTGCGCGAGGACGGCCTCTTCTTCCTGCATGTGGATTGGCGGCTCAGCGGCCGCGCCCGCCGCGTGCTGGACGAGGTTTTCTGCGAGGACCACATCGTCAACGAGATCGTCTGGGCCTACCAGACCGGCGGCCGCGCCCGGCGCTACTTCAGCCGTAAGCATGATTCCATATTCATGTACCGCAAGGGCGAGGAATATCTTTTCGATATCGACGCCGTGGCCGTGCGCCGCGAAGGCGCGCGCCGCAACCATATGCGCCGCCAGGTGGACGCGGACGGCCGCGCCTACCGCACCATCCGCTCCGGCGGCAAGATCTACACCTATTACGACGACGAGCCCGCGCTGCCCGGCGACGTCTGGGACGACATCAACATGCAGCAGAAGGACCCCCAGCGCACCGGCTTCGAAACACAGAAACCCCTGAAGCTCCTGGAGAGGATCATCCTCTGCTCCACCAGGCCGGGAGACCTGGCCGTGGACCTGTGCACGGGCTCAGGCACCGGAATGGAGGCCGCCTGGAGGGCCGGGAGGCGCTTCGTCGGCGTGGATAAAAGCCCCATGGCGCTCCTGGCCACGCGCCGCCGCCTGATGGGCGCCGCCCTGCGCGTGGAGGGCGAGACGGGCGAGACGGATCTCGGGACCGAGGTGCGGCTCCTCTCCGGCTCCATCGGCGAATGGGGCGTGGAGCTGATCGGGATCGACGGCGAGCGGGAGGGAGTCTCCGGCATGGACATGATCGACAGCTGGGGCCTCGGGTATCTGCGCGGCGGCGCGTATACCGAATACGCGCGCGAGCAGCGCTCCCGGGCGCGTCCCGCCCTGCAGGGGAGGCTGTTCGTGCCCGTGTACGAGGGCGAATTGGCCGTGCGCCTCAGCGACGTGTTCGGCCGCACCGGGATCTACCTTGTCAATACGACCAAATTGGAGTACGAAGCATGAATCAGAACGCGGGATATATCGTCTATCAGCTGCGCGCGCTCATGAACGACCGCGCCATTACCTCTCTTTTTACCGACCCGGAGAATCCGGATGATTTCATCGCGGGCTATCTGCGCCAGGTGAACGCAAAGCAGGTGCTCGTGGAGGCCGTCTCGCCCTATGGGAGGTTCGACGGCTGGTTCGTCATCCGCAACAGCTGCGTCAACGAGGCTGTCTATGACGCCGTCTACGCCGAGCGCCTTGAGACTTTGCTGCGCCTCAATCGCGCCGAGCCATCCCAGATGCCTTTGCCCGAAGTGGAAAGCGACTATATGCACCACGTCCTCTCCTGGGCGAAGGAGCACCACCGCGTGGTCACCGTCTGGACGCGCGACGAATCCTATACCGGGTTCGTCGATCTGGTGGACGATCTGCGCCTCACAGTCGGCGTGCTCGATTTTATGGGGCTCAACCCCATGCCCGTGCAGTTCGCCCTGCGCGATCTGGAGCTGATGTCCATCGGTTCCGAGGAGGAACGCATGTACGAACAGCTCAATGACCACTTCACCGGCATCGGGCGGGAAGAGTAAGAAACATCGGGCGGGATGCCGGGGCATCCCGCCCGATGTTTGGCAGGGGCGCGGGCGGACAAGCCGCCCGCCGGGCCCCTGCACCCCGCGCAAGAAAGTGCCCCGGCCGACGGCGCTTCTGCCGATGACTTGGAAGGACTGCGAGGGCCGCGCGAGGCTCGCCTCGCGCCCGGGCGCACCTCCCGCGGACGGCCCTGTGGGCCACCTGCCTCCGACGCGCCCGCCTGCCCATGTCGTGACGCCGGTGGGAGTTGCCGCGCCGGTGGGAGTTGCCGCGCCGGTGGGACGCGGCGCACGGCTCGAGACGGCCCTGCGGGCCACCTCTCGCCACGCGCCGCCGCGCTCCTCCCAAGCCTGGAAGGCATGAAAAGATGCTGCCTGATGCAGAGTGAGGGACGAGGCTGGGAGATTCGGTCTCGCGGGCTCCAAGGCACGCGCTGCGCAAAGGCCGCGGGCGCGGGCTGTCCCCCGGAAGGGCGGCCCCAAGAGCGCGTGGGCTTTAGCCCGCGCGAACTTGGGGCGCAAAGGAAACCTAGGAGAGAAGGGTGACGCTGGCATGGAGCAGAAGCTGCTTCTGGCAGGAGTGGACGGCGGAGGCACGAAGACAGAATGCCTCGTCTGTGATGCGGGAGGAAACATCCTCGGCCGGGGCCGCGCCGGCGCGTCGAATCCCAACGGACAGGGCGTGGAAGCGGCCGCTCGGGCGTTGTGCGACGCCGTAGAACAGGCGTTGGCGGGGCACAGCGGCACGATCGAATTGTTCGCAGGGATCGCAGGCTGCTTCGCCCCCGAGCGCAGCGCAGCCCTTCGCGAGGCCTTGGAACGCAGGTTTCCGGGGATCCATGCCGTAGTTGATTCCGACGCGCGCATCGGTTTGAGCAGTATGATCGGCCCGGATCCGGACGGCGTGATCGCGATATCCGGCACAGGCGCGAGCTGCTTCGCGCGCAGAAATGGCGAACTGTTGCGGATCGGCGGCTGGGGCTACCTGTTTGGAGACATGGGCAGCGGCTTCGAGCTTGGCCGCATGGCTCTTATGCGCACCATGCGCGAGCGGGATGGGCTCGAGCCGCCAAGCATGCTTGCGCGTATGTGCGAGGAAATGCTCGGCGCGCCGGTGCAGGACCGGCTCACGGCGCTGTACGAAGGCGGCCGCACCTTTATCGCCTCTTTTGCGACCTGCGTGTCTGCGGCTCTGAACGCGGGAGACGCGGCGGCTGTTGAGATCCTGGAAGCGAACGCGAACGGCATGGCTGAACACGTCGCAGCAGCCCTGAGGCTTCTTGAAAAGCCGGACGCGCCCGTGGTCCTCACGGGGACGCTGTGGGGCGTTCTACCCGGTTACAGGGAACGGGTCGGAGCGTTGCTGCCCCATGCAAACTTCGTAGACGCGATCAGGCCGCCTGTCGCGGGCGCGATCTGGGAGGCGGCAACGCGCGCTGGGATCCCCTGGGACGGACAAGTTGTTCTTCCGTGAAGCAAAACGACGGGATCGCGCGAAGGGGGCCGCGCTCAGGCGCGGCCCCCTTCGCGCCGGGCGCACCTCCGGCGGACGGTCCTTCGGACCACCCGCCTCCGACGCGCCCGGCTCGTCCTCTCGCGGCGACAGTGCTGTCCCCAGGAAGGCAGCGTTTCTCTTCCAGCCAAACTACTGACCTCGTGAAAGAAACGAGAGGAAACGGTCTCGCGGGTGGAAGAGGCGGATTGATCGGAAAGGCTTCGTGCGCGGGCGTAGGGCGCGGGAGGGCCTCGCCATGCGGCGAGGCCCTCCCGC
>CACZOT010000136.1 GCA_902782795.1 uncultured Eubacteriales bacterium
CTCTGCGGGGCTCCGCCCCGCACCCCGCCAGGGGCTCCGCCCCTGGACCCCGGCAGGGACGCTGTCCCTGCACCCTGCTTAAGGGCCAAGGCCCTTAAGAATCCCTGGATGGGGATTTGTATACAATGGACGGTTCGTTTTTCCGCAAAGCGATGAGCAGGGCGCGGATGATCAGCGGATCCCTCAACGGAGGGCCCCGCGAGGAAAGGGAGCATGATGGGCATGAACGAGGCGCTGGCGCGGCTGCTGGAGCGGGCTGCGGTCAAGGGGACCGTCCTGCGGGACGAGCCCATGGCGCGGCATACGTCCTTCCGCGTGGGCGGCCCGGCGGACGTCCTCGTGCTGCCCGGCAGCGCGGAAGAACTGGCCGCCGCCCTGCGGATCTGCCGCGAGGAGGGGGCCCCGGCGCGCGTGATCGGCGCGGGTACGAACCTGATCGTCGCGGACGCGGGCGTGCGTGGCGCGGTGATCGCGTTGGGCGAGGGCTTTTCCGCAGTGACGAGGGACGGCCTCAGCATCGAGGCGGAGGCCGGCGCGAAGCTCGCCCGCGTCTCGCAGGAGGCGCTGGCGGCGGGCCTGACGGGCCTGGAGTTCGCCGCGGGCATCCCCGGCACGGTCGGCGGCGGCGCGGTCATGAACGCAGGCGCGTACGGCGGGGAGATCGCCGGGTGCCTGGAGTGGGCGGATATCCTGGGCCGGGACGGGTCCGTTGCGCGGCTCTCCAACGCGGAGATGGGCTTTGGCTACCGCACGAGCCTGCCGCTGCGCGAGGGCGGCGTGGTGCTGCGGGCGCGCTTCACCCTGCGGCCCGGCGACGTGGAGGAGATCGGCGCGGCCATGCGCGAATTCAACCGCCGCCGCCGCGTAAAGCAGCCGCTGGAGTATCCGAGCGCGGGCTCGACCTTCAAGCGTCCCGAGGGCCATTTTGCCGGCGCGCTCATCGAGCAGGCGGGCTGCAAGGGTCTGGCGGTGGGCGGCGCGCAGGTCTCGGAGAAGCACGCGGGGTTCATCGTCAACACGGGCGGCGCGACGGCCGCGGACATCCTCGCGCTGATCGGAGAGGTGCGGCGGCGCGTGTTCGAACAAAGCGGCGTGCGCCTCGAGCGAGAGGTACGCCTGCTCGGCGCGGAGGAGGACGCATGACCTTCACCGGCGAGATCCGCGAGGAGCTGGCGCGCCAGGAGAGCGAGACGGCGGGCGAGGCGGAGTACGAATGGTATGGCGCTGGCCTGGCCTGCGGCGGCGCGCCCACGACGCGGCACGCGCTCGTGGCCCGGCGCTTCCTGGCCCTGGCGCGGCGGCATCCGGAGCGCTTCGGCGAATGCGTCATGGAGAAGCGCGCGGACGCCCGCTTCGGCGGCCGGGTCGTGTACGCCCTGGAGCGGCGCGGGCCAGCGGCCGCCCTGTCCATGCCGGAGACGACCGAACACGCCGCGGCTCTGCTGCGCGGGGCGTTCCTGGCCCGGGGCGCGGCGGGCGGAGCCGAGGGGCGCTGCCATCTCTCCATCGGCGCGGCGGACGAACAAGCGGCGCGCGAGCTGCAGCGGGTGATGGCGGACCTGGGCGTGCAGGCGGGCGCGAGCCCCGTGCGCGGAAGGTGGCAGGTCTATCTCCGGCGGGGAGACGCCATCGGCGAGCTCCTCGGGCGCATGGGCGCGACCAACGCCTTCCTCAAGCTGGAGAGCGGCCGCGTCATGAAGGAGATGCGCGTGCGCATCAATCGCCAGGTGAACTGCGACAGCGCCAACATCCGCAAAACCCAGGAGGCTTGCGAGAGGCAGATCGAAGTGGTGGAATATATCCGCCGCGAGCTCGGGCTGGACAAGCTGCCCGCCAGCCTGGAGGAGATCGCCCGGCTGCGGCTGGACAACCCCGTGGCGTCCCTCGAGGAACTCGGGGCCATGACTTCGCCGCCGGTGGGCAAGTCCGGCGCGAGCAGCCGGCTGCGCCGCCTGCAGGAGATCGCGCGAAAGCTCCGGGAGAAAGAAACGCGCGATGGCTGAGCTTTTTGGCGTAGGGACTATAGCCCCTACGGACGCTATTCCCCTCATCAGGGATATCTGAGGGCCTTTGGCCGGGAGCCCCTGGCCCATCTACCCCCCAACAAAAGAAGAAGGAGCGTCGATGCGCATGCATGTCTTTGAGCTCTTGATGATCGTTTGCTTTGGCGTCAGTTGGCCGTTCAACGTGGCCAAATCGATCCGGACGCGGTCCGCGAAGGGCAAGAGCCTGATCTTCCTCGTGGCGATCTGGCTGGGCTATATCTGCGGGATCATCAACAAGATCCTCTATTCGCGGGACGCGGTGATGTGGGCCTACGTGGTGAATTTCGTGATCGTCTCGACGGATCTGGCGCTGTATTTCCGCAACCGCCGCCTGGATAAGGAGCGGGAGGCGGCCCAAAAGGCGGGCAAATAGGGCGAATCGGAAAAGAAAAAGTGTTAAATTTTTGCGCGTGCCTTCGGGAGGAGGCACGCTTTTGTTTCCCGCGCGGTAAGGGGCGGATAACACGCAGACAAAGCAAAGAAAAAGAGGAATTTAACCGCGCCGGAACATGGCGCGGATTGACATTGCGGCCCCGAGAGGCTATACTTGTTCTGTTAATCATGCAACGTGAAAAAGTTATTTTCTGCGCATGGTTCTCGCAAGATCATCGGCCCTGAGGGCCGGTTCAGACAAATATCGATGGAGAGGGGGACAATCCGTTTGCATCCGTTACTGATCGTATTGATCACCGCGCTGCCCTGCCTGGCGGCGGGCGCGGCCGGCGGTTTCTTGTATCGCAAGAACGTCATGGAAAAGAAAATCGGCCGCACGGAAGAATTTGCACGCAACCTGCTGGAAGAATCCACCCGCAAGGCGGAGGAGAAGAAGAAGGAAGCGGTCCTCGAGGCCAAGGAAGAGATCATCCGCCTCAAGAGCGACCTCGACAAGGAGATCCGTGACCGGCGCGCCGAGGTATCCCGCCAGGAGCGCCGCATCAACCAGAGAGAAGAGACCCTCGACAAGAAGCTGGACAACCTCGAACACCGCGAAGAATCCCTCAACCAGAAGTACGCCGAGGCCGAGCGCCTCGAACAGGAGGCCCAGGCCTTCCACGACCAGCAGCAGTCCGAGCTGGAGCGCATCTCCTCCATGACCATGGAAGAGGCGCGCCAGGTTCTCATGACCCGCATCCAGAAGGACGCCTACCACGACGCCGCCATCATGGTGCGCGATATCGAGCAGCGCGCCAAGGAAGAGGCGGACAAGAAAGCCCGCAACATCGTGGCCATGTCCATCCAGCGCTGCGCGGCGGACCACGTCGCGGAGACGACCGTCTCCGTGGTGGCCCTGCCCAACGACGATATGAAGGGCCGCATCATCGGCCGCGAGGGCCGCAACATCCGCGCCCTGGAGACCGCGACGGGCGTCGATCTCATCATCGACGATACGCCCGAGGCCGTCATCATCTCCGGCTTTGACCCGGTGCGCCGCGAGGTCGCCCGCATCGCGCTGGAGAAGCTCATCATGGATGGGCGCATCCATCCC
>CACZOT010000137.1 GCA_902782795.1 uncultured Eubacteriales bacterium
CATGGGGTTGGCCACGCGGTAGCTGTACTCGCCGAAGCAGCGGATGGCGATATCCACATCCAGGCCGATGTTGGCATCCACTACCCGGAAGGGCACCGGGTTGGGCGTGCCATACTTGTTGCCGATCAGCTCCTTGGTGTTAAAGTAATACACCCGCTGATCCTTGCCGGCCTGGCCGCCGAAGGAAAGGCGTTCGAAGGTGGTCTTGAGGATCTCCTTGATCTTGCCGCCGGAGAAGGGGCCGTAGAAGATGCTCGGCTCGCCGTTCTCATCGAAAACGTACTCGCCCGGCTCGGCGCAGAAATCGACGATCTTGCCGTTGTCGACGATCATCATGCACTGGCCCTCGTTCACGGCGATGACGGAGCCCTGGCTGATGATGTTGTCATCCTCGTTGCGGCTGCCGCCGAAGCGGTTCCTGGTCTTCTTCTGCGCCTTGGTGGCGAGGACGTCGTCCGGCAGGGAATCCACATAGAAGTATTCGCGCCACTGGCTTGCGAGGGTACCGGAGGCTGCGTTGAGTGCTGCGCTGATGAGGCCCATAGTTCATCTCTCCCCTTTTGATTGATTGATCGATCGTGTTTTCGCTGGTCAGCGGATGCGGTTGCCGCCGCCTCCGCGGGTATTGCCGCCGCCGGGGCCGCGGTTCGCGCCCTGGGCGGAGGGTTGGCTGGTCTGGATGCGGCGGCGCTCCGTGCGCTCGTAGAGGAAGCGGTCCTGCTTGATGCCCAGCTCGAAGGAGCCGTCCTTGGCGTAATCGGCCGCGCCGGAGCGGCTGTGCGCCGTCTGGAGCTTGGCCTTCATGGAGTTGACGCGCACGAAGGCGATGATCAGCGCCGCGACAGCCGCGATGCCGATGCGCACGCCCACGCTGTCCAGCAGCGCCCCGCTGATTTCGAGATACTCCCCGTCGCCGTAATCGTCGTAATCGGTATAGCCCTGATAGGCGCCGCCGGCGGAGGAATTCCCGTCCAGGCTGTTCTCGGCCAGGGCGGAGCAGCCCAGGAGCAGGAGCGTCAGGAAAAGACAGATCCACTTTTTCATCCGAACACCCCCAGCCTGGCAATGAGCTCCAACAGACCGAAGATCACGACGAAGCATCCCGCGAACACGCCCAGGAACCACTTGGTGGCCTTGCCCTTATCGTAGGGCACGTCGCAGGTGAGCTCGCCCGTCTGGCCGTTGATGGCGAAGGTATACACATTCTTCTGGCCGTTTTCGACCTTCTCCGTGTTGATCATCCAAACGGGCATGAGCGCCGGGGTGACGCGCCCGTCGCTGGAGACGACGTTGCGGCTGCGCACGGAGACGGTATCGTACCCGCGCACGGTGGAGGCGATGGCCTGCGCCGTGCTCTCGGCCACGCGCTGGGCGGCGCGGCCCTCGCACTCGGCGGCGTCCACGTCCGCGTTGTCGGCCATGGCGCCGGAGAGCACCGCGGGCTGGAAGGGCACGGCCTCGCGCATATCGTACGGCTCGAGCGATTCGGTGATGCGGTTGTCGATCTTGGCGCTGCCGTCCACGGGGATGTCCTCAAAGCGCAGGCGGCCGGCGCGGCGGACCATATAATACTCCGTGCGGATGACCTCGTAATCCCCCTGGCGGCTGATATGCCGCTTCTGGGCCTCGAAGGTCATGTCTCCCGAGGCGGTGCAGCCGAAGAGCCAGTACGGCACGTAGAGCTTGCGCATCTCCTTGATGCGGTTGCGGCTGTCCAGGAAGACGTTGGGCAGGAGCTTGCGCCCCTGGAAATAATTGGTGAAGATCTTCTCCGCCTGCTCCTTGGAGACCTTGAAGGGCACGACCTTCTCGGGCTTGACGCCGCCCTCGATGCGCCCCTCGAGCACGATGGGGCTGCCGCAGTAGGCGCACTCGGTGGCGGTGGTGTTCTCGTCGGTGACGAGCTCCGCGCCGCAGTTCTTGCAGATGTAGGATTGCATCTTGCCCGCGTCGCCGGCGGAATAGGTCTCGCTGGGCGCGGCGAAGGAGATGGAATCCTTCTCGCCCTGGGCGGCCATCTCGTCCATGGTCTCGGGATCGAAGCTGTTGCCGCAGGAGGCGCATTCCAGCTTGCCGCTCGCGCCGGAATAGCTCAGCGGCCCGCCGCAGCAGGGGCATTGGTAGGTTCTTGTCGACATCGTATCCTCCTATCGCTGTTCTCGTGCGCCGGGGAAGGAGACCTCGCTACCGCAGAAGGCGCAGACGCCCGGCCGCTTCCGGTACACGCGCACGCTCGCGCCGCAGTGCGGGCATTCCACCTCCGCGGCTTCCATCTGCTCGACGAGCTTGGACGGCGCGTGGAGCAGCACGGCGTTTTTGTTCAGATCCACCGTGCAGTTGCGCAGATATCCCGCCCCGATCAGGCGGTTCACGGCGGCGGCGGGGTCCTTGGCGGAAACCTGGCCGCGCAGCTTTTCCAGGCGGATGGACGCGCCCTCCGCCCCGGCGAACGCGCTGGCGAACTGCCGGGTCTGGCGGCGCAGGAGAGCCGCGCGCACCGTCTTCCAGACGGGCAGGAAGCAGGCGAGGCCCAGGACGATGGAGATGCCGCCGCTCCCGGTGTTGCCGTCGCTCAAGAAATCTCCGGACACGCACAGGAACGCCACGCCGAACACGGCGGCGACGACGCTCCATGCGGCCCGCCCGCGCGACTGCCCGCGCGCTTTCTCGGTCAGGAACTCCTCCAAGGGCCGCGCCTCCCCTCTTTATACAGGTACTTTATTATATCATACAATCTTCACATTGCAAACCGTTTTTTCCCCTCGCGGCCTCAGCGCAGGTGCACGTCCATCTGCGGGAAGGGGATCTCGATCCCGGCCCTGTCCAGGGCGCGTTTGCCCTCCTCCAGGAGGTAGTAATACAGCTCCCAGTAATCGCTGTTCTTGCACCAGAGCCGCACCACGAATTTCAGGGCGCTGTCGCCGTGCTCCTGCAGGCGGACCTGCGGCGCGGGATCGGAAAACGCCGCCTCGTTGCGGCGCGCGACGCCAAGCAGCGCCTCCTTCACGCGGTCGATGTCCGAGGAATACCCCACGGAAAAGAACACGTCCAGGCGGCGCGTGCCCTCGCGGGTGTAGTTGACGATGGCCGTGTTGGTGAGGTTCGCGTTGGGCAGGGAAATATGACGGTTGTCCGGCATGACCAGTTCCGTGTAGAACACCCCGATGGAGCGCACCGTGCCCTCGATCTCGCCGATCTTCACGTATTCGTCCACCTTGATGGGCTTGAGCAGCAGCATCGTCATGCCGCCCACGAAATTCGAGAGGGCGCCCTGCATGGCCAGGCTGATGGCCACGCCGGCGGAGGCGAGGATGGTCACGAACGAGGTCAGCGGGATGCCCATCACCCCGGCGGCCGTCAGCACCACCGAGACGTACAGCAGCAGGCGCAGGAGGTTCTCCAGGAAGCCCTTGAGCGTCGGCTCGATGCGCACGAGCTTGCGGCTGCGCTCCATCAGCTTGATGATCCAGTGGGCCAGGAAGAACCCCACCGCCAGGACGATGATGCCGTGGAGCAGGTTCATGCCCTGCTCCTGCACGATGGAGAAGATCTGCTCTTTTGTGAACGTCATGCCAAGCGCCCCTTTGCTTTGCTCTTTTTTTCTAATTGTACCGGGACGGCGCTCGTTTGGCAAGGGCGGGGCCGCTCTCCTTCCGGAAAGACGCGGCCCGGGCAAAACGAAGCGGCCCCGATCGTTCGGAACCGCTTCGTCTGTTTTGGATATCAGATTTTCCTGTCCGGGCGTCTATTCCCCGAGCGGATCCAGCGGCGCGTCTCCCCGGAAGCGCTCGATATGGACGTGCGGCCCAAGCTCCGCCTCGGCGGGGCAGGCGCCCGCCGCGCCGAGGGCGTCCCCAGCGGCGAGAAGGTCCCCCTCCCGGACGTCCGTCCCGGCCAGCGACCGGTAGACCCACCGCTCGCCCGCGCAATCCAGCTCCACGCAGATCCCCCAGAGCCGGTCGCGCCAGACCCGCGACACCCGGCCCGCTCGCTCCGCGCGCGCCGTCTCCGCAGCCCGATCCAGGGCCGGGTGAACGCGCCACGCGCCGAGTTCTTCCCAGAACACCGGCTCCCGCGGGAGAAAAGCGCGCAGGGGAGCCTCCTCCCCCACGGCCCGCATCACCCCGCGCGGGGGCGGCGCGGCCGCTTCCTCCCGCGCCTTGGGCCGCAGCCGAGGCAGCGCTCCGGCCAGGCCCATGGCCGCGGCGCAGGCCGCCAGCAGGAGCCAGGGAGCGGCGCGACGCATCCGTTCCATCATTTTCCATCCCTCCCGGGGCAGTGTGCCCGGGCGGCGCGCATTTATACTGAAGCGCTCCTCAGCCGGTGAAGACAATCCGCCCGGCGGTGAACTCGCTCGGGGCCAGGGCGGGATTGCGCCGCAGGAGCGCCCCCACGCTCACGCCGGAGCGCGCTGCGAGCGCGGCGAGATCCTCCCCCTCGCGGACGGTGGTCCATCTGGCGCACAGGGGGCTGCCCGGGAGCATGCCCGCGGGCGGCGCGCAGAAGGTCTGCCCGGCGCGCAGCCTGCCCGGCAGAAGGCCCGGGTTCGCCAGACGGAAGGCGAGATACGGCGTGTCCGTGCGCACGAGCAGGTCCGCGTAGCTCTCGCCCTCCTGGACCTCGCCGCGCTCGTACCCCTCCGGGCATTCGTCCGCCTGGGCCGCGGAGACCTCTCCTTCGGCCTCCTGCGGCGCTGGCACGCACAGCACCTGCCCCACCGCGATGGCGTCCGGTTCCACGAAGGGATTGGCCCGCGCCAGCGCCGCGACCGGGATGCCGTAAGCCGCGGCGATGGAGGTGAAGGTATCGCCGCGGCGCACGATGTACAGCCGCCCCTCCGGGCAGCGGAACGCGGGGACACAGATCTCCTCGCCCGCCGCGAAGGACTTGCCGGGGTTGATGTCGCGCAGGTTCGCCTCGCTGACGCCGTAGCGCGCCGCGACCGCCGCCGGGGTGTCTCCCTCCCTCATGGTGTACGCGCCAGCTCCCGCCGGGCAGCGCTCTTCTCTGTTCATGCTAGACCCCTCCCTTTCGCTGTTCTCCCCCCAGCGTATGCGCGCCCGGCCGGGGAAAGAAGAAGGGCGGGCGTCCCCTCCGGGACGCCCGCTCCAAGCCTTGTGGACCGGTCCGTCAGATCCGCCCCCTGCAGGCGGCCCTCTCTACTCCACGCGGCATCTGTGGCAATTCACGTCGTCCGACCAGACGAGCCCGA
>CACZOT010000138.1 GCA_902782795.1 uncultured Eubacteriales bacterium
CGCCCGGCCGGTACGATTTCTCCTTCTCCGGGCTCAAGACCGCGGTTGTGAACCTCACCCACACGCTCGAGCAGCAGGGGAAGACCTATGTCGCCGAGGATTTCGCCGCCTCCTTCCGCCGTGCCGTGGTGGAGCATCTCACCGAGAAGACCATGCGCGCCGCGCGTGATACCGGCGCGAAGACCGTCGCCCTCGCTGGCGGCGTGGCGGCCAACCGCCTCCTGCGCCGCGAGCTCGAACGGCTGACCCGCGCGGCGGGCATGCGCTGCTTCATGCCGCCCATGGAGCTTTGCACCGACAACGCCGCCATGATCGGCAGCGCGGGGTTCTATCGCCTCATGAAGGGCGAGACGGCCGGGCTCGATCTCAACGCTCAGCCCTCGCTCAAGCTGCTCATGCAGGAGGAGAGCTGAGGCTATGGTCCGTTTTTGCGAAGTGACCGAGGAGAACTGGCTCGAAGTCGCGAGCCTTTCCGTCGCGGAGGAGCAGAAGCGCTTCCTCGCGCCAGCCGTGGGCATCCTCGCGCGGGGATACGTGTACCGGAATTGCAACGCGAAGGTCTACGTCATCGCGGACGGCGAGCGCCCCGTCGGGCTCGCTCTCGTGCGGGATTTCACCGACGAGCCGCTGGGGTACGATCTGCAGCAGTTCATGATCGATCGCAGATGGCAGGGGCGCGGCTATGGGACCGCTGCCCTGCGGCTCATCCTGGAGGAGCTCAAAAGAGATGGCCGCTTCGGCCAGGTCGAGGTGTGCGTCAAGCGGGACGACGCGGCCGCCATCCACCTGTACGAAAAGTTCGGGTTTCGCGATTCCGGGTACGTCGACCCGGACGCGCCCGACGCGGTGAACATGATCCGCATATTGGGCGATTGACGCCCCAGCCGCGGGCCCCTCCGGCGCACCGCTCCGGACAGTCCCTTCGGGACGCCCGTCGCGACGCGCCTGTCCGCTCCTTCCGCAAAGCCTGCGGACGCAGAAGGGCCCCCTCCGGCGCACCTCGGCGGACGGCTCCCGCGGGGAGCCACCCGCCTCGACGCGCCGGACAGCTCCAATCGCGGCGCCGGAGCGAGCCGCCGCCCGGTTTCGCTTCCATGAAAGAGAGGAGGAGATCCCCATGGTCTATCCTACCCGAGAAGAGGCCCTCGCCCTGCTGGAATGGGCCCACGGGCTGAACCCCGGCCCCTGGCGCGAACACTCCCTGGGCGTGGCGCGCGCGGGCGAGAAGATCGCCGAGGCGCTCGGCCTCGACGCCGACCGCGCCTGGATCAACGGCTGTATGCACGATATCGGCCGCTTCGAAGGACCGCGCGGCATGCATCACGTCATCGCAGGGTACGATCTGTGCGTGGAGAAGGGCTGGGATGGCCCGGCCCGCGCCTGCATGGTCCATTCCTTCCCGAACAAGGATTTCGAGGGCTACACCGGCGCGCACGATGTCTCCGCCGAGGAGGAGGCCCGCATCCGCGCCTTTATCGCCGGGTGCGCGTTCGACGATTACGACCGCCTCGTGCAGCTGGGCGACGCCATCTCCTGGGGCGACGGCGTCTGCCTGATGGAGAAGCGGCTCGTCAACGTGGTCATGCGCTATAACGACATGGGCCCGCGGACGCTCGACAAGTGGCGCGCGTGGTTCGCCATCAAGGAGGATTTCGAGCGCCGCATGGGCAGGAGCCTCTATTCGCTCTTTCCCGAAGCGGCTGAGAACACGCTGGGATAAACGGAGAGCGGCCTGCGAGCCGCTCTCCGTTTTTTTCTCCGAACCCGGTCGGATTGAGGAGAATCCGGTCGGGAAACGAGACGCCGCTGCCGGTGGATAACTGGAGTTTATGCATTTATACATTTTTCCGGGCGGGCAAAAGCGAACGTTCGGGAGGGACACTCGGAGAAATATTTCATGATAAAGGCAAAAGTTTGTCGAAATTTTGCGGATTTATTACGAGCTGACGTGCGATCAGGTCTTGACTTCCGCTGTTCACGGGAGGCGGAGGAAAACAAACCACTGCCTGTGGATAACCTGTCTGCATAGAGGCTTTCCACAGGAAAATCTGTGGATAACCGCCGCTTTTCCCGCAAATCCAGGCCGGAAACTGTGGAAAAGCATGTGGACAATGTGGATTATTTCCACAGTGGATCGCGGCCCGAGGCGGCCTCCCGCTGCGGATCCCCAGGCGGCGCGGGAAAAAATCACGCGCATGGTCTTTCAGAAGCGCGCGAAACATGGTATGATATGAATGATAGGCTCGCCTGGAGTTCCAGGCGGAGGGGAGGATGTCGCGATGCATACGGCGCGCAACCTTTTGGGCTTTGATTTCGGTGCCTCCAGCGGCCGGGCCATGCTCGGCGCGTTCGACGGCGAGAGGCTCGCGCTCAAGGAGATCCACCGCTTTTCCAACGATCCGGTGCGCGTGGCCGGGCGGTTCGTCTGGGACGCGCCGCGCCTCCTCTTCGAGATGAAGCGGGGCCTCGCCGCCGCCGCGCGCGAGGGCGCGGCCGTGGACGCGGTCGGCATCGACACCTGGGGCGTGGACTACGGCCTGCTCGACGGGGCGGGGCGGCTCATGGGCCTGCCCGTCCACTATCGCGACACGCGCACCGAGGGCATGATGGAGGAGGCCTTCCGCCTCGCGCCCAAGGAGGAGATCTTCCGCCGCACCGGCCTGGCCTTCAACAGCTTCAACACCCTCTACCAACTCCTGGCGGCTTCTCGCGAGGAGAAGGCCCTGCTGGAAGCGGCCCGCACGCTCCTGTTCATGCCGGACCTGCTGGGCTATTTCCTCACCGGCGAGAAGGCCACGGAGTACACCATCGCCTCCACGAGCCAGATGATCGACCCCGTGCGGCGCGATTGGGACCGGGAGCTCCTGGCCAAGCTCGGCATCCCCGCCCATTTCCTCACCGTCATCACGCCCGCTGGCGAGAGGCGGGGAGAGCTTCTTCCCGAGATCGCTGAGGAGACCGGTGTGGGCCGCGCGCCGCTGATCGCCGTGGCCTCCCATGACACCGCCGCCGCCGTGGCCGCCGTGCCCGCGCGGGGAGAGGACTTCGCATACATCAGCTCCGGCACCTGGTCGCTGCTGGGCGCGGAGATCCGGACGCCCCTGTGCACGCCGGAGGTCATGGCCGCCAATTACACCAACGAGGGCGGCATCGACGGCACGGTGCGGCTGCTCAAGAACATCATGGGCCTGTGGATCATCCAGGAATGCAAGCGCGAATGGGACCGCGAGGGCGGCTCGGAATCCTTCGCCCAGCTGGCGGAGATGGCCGAAGGTGCCGCGCCCTTCCTCGCAGTGATCGACGTGGACGACCCCGTCTTCCTCGCGCCGGGCGGCATGCCGGAGCGCATCCGCGCGTACTGCCGGCGCACGGGCCAGAAGGTCCCGGAGACGAAGGCGGAGATCAGCCGCGTGGTCTACGAAGGCCTGGCGCTCAAGTACCGCTGGGCGGTGGAGCAGATGGAGGAAAAGCTCCTGGGGCGGAAGATCGGCGTTTTGCACATCGTCGGCGGCGGCAGCAAGAACAGCCTGCTCAACCGCATGACGGCCCAGGCGATCGGACGGCCGGTCGTGGCCGGGCCCTCGGAGGGCACGGTGATCGGCAACCTGCTCGTGCAGGCTATGGCCTTGGGAGAGATCGGCGGCCTGGGCGAGCTGCGCGAGGTCGTGCGGCGTTCCTTCCCGGTGGAGGAAGTGCTCCCCGGCGCGAAGGACCAGGCCTGGGATGACGCTTACGGCCGGCTCCTCGGCCTCATGGAGGGACGATGAGCGCCGGAAATTGGCTGGACGAGCCCGTGGAGCGCGTTCCCGGCTCTTTGGAGCTGGCGTTTCTGGGCGATACGGTGTATGATTACTTCGTGCGCCGGCACCTCCTCACCCGGGGCGGGCACATGAAGGAACTGCAGCGCGCGGCGGCCGAGCGGGTCTGCGCGCACGCCCAGTCCGAGGCGCTGGCGCGTCTGGAGGAGCTGCTCAGCGAGGAGGAACGGGCCGTGGTGCGCCGTGCCCGCAACGCCAAGCAGCACCCGCCGCACCGGGCCGATCCGGCCGAGTATCAGCGCGCCACGGGCCTGGAGGCGCTGCTGGGGTGGCTGTGCGTGCGCGGGGATATGGCCCGCGTATCCGAACTCATGCGCGCCGCGATCGCCTATCTGGACGCGGCGCTGGAACAGGAAAAACACATCAAGGGAGAATGACCGATGTCTGAATATCGCAACGGAAAAGGCGGCCGCAGGAACGGCGGCAGGAACAACTTCGGCGAGCGCGGCTTCGAGCGCAAGCCCTACGGCGGCTCCGGCGAGCGCAGGACCTTCGGCGAGCGCAAGGCCGGCAGGCCCACAGGAGACCGCCCCTACGAGAAGAAGCCCTACGGCGAACGCAAGGGCGGCTTCGAGCAAAAGCCCTTCGAGCGAAACGGCCGCCCTGAGCGGTTCGCGAGCCGCCCGGTCCGCATGCCCTCTCCGCGTTTGGGCGGAAGACCCGCGCCCATGCCCGCGGCGCGCCCGCCGCGTCCCGTCGAGCCCGCGCCGCATCCCTTCTATGGCGACGCCGAGCCGGAGAACATCCTCGCCGGACGCAACCCCATCCGAGAGGCCATCAAGGCGGGCCGTGCCATCGAACGGCTCCTGGTCGCCCGCGGCCTGACCGGCTCCGCGCTGGAGATCATCGCCCGCGCGCGGCAGGCGGGCATCGTCGTGCAGGAGGTGGAGCGCAGCCGCCTGGACGCCATCTACCCCAACCACCAGGGCATGCTGGCCTACGCCTCCGCGGCGGACTACCTGCCCTTCGAGGAGCTGCTGGAGATCCCCGCCGAGCGCGGCGAGGACGCCTTCTTCGTGGTGCTGGACGGCGTGACCGACCCCCACAACCTCGGCGCCATCCTGCGCACCGCGGCCTGCGCGGGCGCGCACGGCGTCATCGTGCCGGAGCGGCGCGCGGTGGGGCTGGTTCCCGCGGCGGTGAAGGCCGCGGCGGGCGCGCTGGAGCACATCGCCGTGAGCAAGGTCGGCAACCTGCGCCAGGCCCTGGAGACCATGAAGGAACGCGGCATCTGGCTGACGGCCGCCGCCTCCGACGGCGAGGACAGCGCCGAGGTTGATCTGACCGGGCCCATCGCTCTGGTCGTGGGCGCGGAGGGCGACGGAGTGAGCCCGCTCATCCGCTCCACGTGCGACCGCGTCGTGTCCCTGCCCATGTCCAACGATATGGAATCCCTGAACGCCAGCGTGGCGGCGGGCATCCTCCTTTACGATATCCGCCGCGCCCGCGCGAGGGCGTAGGGCATGCCTCCCCGCATGGAGGCGCTGCTGATCGTGGACGGTTACAACGTGCTTAACGCCTGGCGCGGCGCGATGCGCGACAAGCCGCTCGCCGACGCGCGCGACGATCTCATCCACGCCCTGGCCGATTACGCGGGTTATACGGGCCAGCGCATCGTGCTGGTCTTCGACGCGTGGAAGAGCGAGCGCGTGGAGCGCACGGTCGAGGAGGTGCCGGCCACGGTCAGCGTGGTCTATACCCGCAAGGGCGAGACGGCGGACCACTACATCGAACGGCTGTGCGACGAGGTGAGCGAGAAGGTCGAATACGGCCGCCTCGCCCTGCGCGTCGCCACCAGCGATTCCCTGGAGCAGACCATCGTCCTGGGCCGCGGCGCGGTGCGCATTTCCTCGCGCGAGCTTTTGCGCGAGGTGGAAACCATGCGCGGCCACGGGCCGTCCAACCAGCGGGGCGAGACCGACGTGCGCGCCAGCACCGGCCGCTCGGGCGGCTCCACGGTCATGGACCGCCTGCCCGAGGACGTGCGCCAGAAACTCGAGAAGATGCGCCGCGGCGAGGAATGAGCCGGGCCGCGGCCGGGAATACTTGGGGAGAGGGCCTTTTCTTGGAAGAGACGAGATACGCAGCCTTCAGAGGAATGCCGGACGAGCAGATCGCCCGCCTCGCCCAGCAGGGCGACGACACGGCGGTGGAGTTCCTTTTGGAAAAATACAAGTATTTCGTGCGCTCCAAGGCGCGCAGCTATTTCCTCATCGGCGCGGACCATGAGGA
>CACZOT010000139.1 GCA_902782795.1 uncultured Eubacteriales bacterium
ACGGGATCTCATAATACTTTTTCGGTTCGCCTTCGCTGCGCGACAGCGCGTGGGTGCGCAGCGTCCGCCCGTGCACGTCCACAGGGTAATTGGACTGGGCTACGGCGTCGTCGAACTTGCGCCAGCAGAAGGCGTCCTCCGTGGTGAGGACGTATTCCGTTACCGCGCGGCGCCCCTCGCGGATGCCGACCATGGCGGAGATCTGCGTGATATGCGCGTTCTCGAAGCCCGGCAGATACTTCCGGTAGAAGCGCAGATACCGGAGGATGCGGATCTTTCCCTGCACCTGCACCCAGCTCTGGCTCTCGGCGCTGGTGATGTCGTCGATATCGAAGAATTCCGGGCAGTTGAACGCGATGACGTCCTTGCGCCCCGGCACGGTGAAGAACTGCCAGTACAGAGCGTCGTCCATGGAAAGGTCCCCGGCGTCCACCGCATTTTGGAACAGCGGGCCGAGCGTCCATTCCCGGCGGCCGAGCGTGACCGCGTCCTCGTAGTTTTCCGGGCGCGGCGCGTCCGGCTTGCCGCGCGTTTCGCTCAGGAAGCGCCAGAAACGGTCGGTATCGATGCCGCCGATCATATAGCGCAGCGAGCAGGGCTGGTTCTTGTGGGTCTCCTCGTCGCCGTGCAGGGTGGGCAGGCCAGCAAAATCGCACACGACGGCGTCGCCCGTGGCGTCGATGTAGCGCTTTGCGGCGCGCACGACACCGTTTCCGGAGATGTTGCATACGCGGATGCCCGTGATGTGGCCGTTTTCCACGTCCACGCCAGTGACCATGGTGTGGTAGAGCATGGTCACGCCGCGTTCGAAGAGCATCTCCTCCAGGACGACGGAGAGCATCATCGGGTCGAAAAAGCACTTTTTGTCGCCGTCGGAGGCGTTTTCCTTTTGCAGGCGCGCGATGATCTCGCTGCCGATATAGGAGCATTGGGGTTTTGTCGGGATGCCCGGCGACATCAGAGGCGTGACCAGCCCCAGAGAGCCGCTGCCGCCCGCCCCGCCGAACTGCTCGACGACCAGCACCTTCGCGCCGAAATCCGCCGCGGCCAGCGCCGCGACCGCGCCGGCCGTCCCCGCGCCCAGCACGACGACATCATAGGTATACTCGTATTTCCAATCACTCATGGGAAAGCGCCGCCTTTCCTGTGTTACTTACAGATTTGACCGGCCAATATGCGCAGGCGCCGTTCGATCTCGTCCGCGTAGACCCTGTTGCCCAGGGTATGCAGGTGGACGCCGTCGTTCCCCTCCGGCAGGGGCGTGTTCCTGCGGCTGCGCAGGAAATCCTCCGGGTCGTACCGGGAAGCCGCGGCCCACATATCCACAAGCGCGATCCCCTTTTTCCGGGCAAAGGCCCGCACGGCGGCGTTGTATTCCTCCAGAAGCGCGTTGGCTCCGCGCGGATACAGCGCCCGGGGATGCCGGTTGAAATAATACGCGCCGTCGTCGCCCTCCAGGATCGGGTGGTTCGTGACCAGCAGGACCGCCGCCCTTGGCACGCAGCCGACGAGCAGCTCCAGATTCCGGGTGAACTCCTCCACGGGCACGTTCTGCCTGCCGTCGGGAAGGAAATAATGATCGTTCATGCCGTACTGGAAGGAGACGATATCCGGCTCCAGGGCGGCCAGGCGTTCCCGCTTGGCCAGCGCCTGCCGGGAGCTCTCTCCGCCCGTCGCCAGATTGACGACGTCCCACTGCGGGAACCGCTCCGCGACGAGCGCGGCCCAGCTCTTTTCGCCCTCGGGACAGCCGACGCCCGCGGCGAGCGAGTCTCCCATGATGCAGTAGCGCATGGCGCGAAAACCCTCTTCCATCGTTAATTGCTCGTTGAGACATGGTAAACATACAACACTGTAATTATATCTTTTGCGTGCGCAATCGTCAAGAAGGACGCGCCAAATCCCTTCCGCGGCCAGCGTTCGAAGAGAAGAAGCGCCCGACCGAAAAGGCCGGGCGCTTCGTGCGGGAAGCCGATGGGGTTATTCCTCCGCGTAGCAGCGGGCGAAGTTGATCATCTCGCCCATCTGGCGGTTGTAGGGGCGCAGGACCAGGCCGAACTCGACCGTCTCGCGCAGCTCGATCTTGTACTGGGGCAGGGGCTCCGGCCCGCAGATATTGGAACCGACGCCGCTCTGGCGGTAGTCGAGGGAGAGCACGGTCACGTCGTCGGAGGCGAGCTCGCAGGTGTGCTTGGCCTCGTCCAGGGTCTTGTCGTAGTAATCATGCGCGGTGAAGCTGAAGCCGCCGTCCTGGTAGGTCTTCTCGCCGACGACGAGGAAGCCCTTGCCAAGGATATCCGTCACGGCCAGGGCGCGGACGCCGCCGCGGGCGCCGTTCTCCTGCGGGCGGACGTAGGGCTCGTGGAGATCCTCCACCAGCGCGCGGTACTGGCCGAGCAGGGCGCTCTCGTGCATATCCGGGTAGTTCTCGTGCGGGCCGAAGCCGTACCAGTAGACGCGGTCGTACTCCACGGGCAGGACCATCTGCAGGCCCAGCTTCGCCAGCGGCGGGATGTTGGGCAGCAGCGGCTCGACCTTCATGTTCACGCGGATATCGCCGTTGCCGTAGACGCGGTAGGTGGTCACGGTGCGCAGATACGGAGAGAGGGTGTAGGGCGAATGCACGCAGGTGACCTTCACCTCGGCGCAGGAGGCGTTCACCAGGCCGGCCTCGATGTCCTCCAGGCGGCTCTGGAGCTTGTCCATGCCCCACTGGTTCCACTTTTCCTTGATGTGCACGTCGTTATCGATGGGCGCGCGCCAGATGTTCAGGCCCGGGCCCTCCTCGATGAGGTCCGCGCCGGCGACGACCCAGCTGAGCAGGCGGCCGGTGGAGCAATCGAACAGGACTTCGAAATCCTCGCCGGTGATGGAGATGCTGTCGCCATCGTCGTCGATCTCGACTTCGGCCATGTTCTCGGCGGAGTACTTGAAGATGGCGGGCTTGGTGGAGAGCATGAGCTGGCTGCGGGAGACTTCATAGCCCGCGTCGGCCCAGAGGGTCTCCTCGGCCTGGGTGAGGACGATCTCCACATAGGCCTCGCCGCTGGCCGGGCGGCGGTAGGGGAGCTTCACGGTCTTCTCGCCGTGGGACGGCACGCCGGAGAGGTCGATCTCGCCGCCGCAGAGGCGCTCGCCCTCGCAGAAGAGGGACCAGGTGGCCTTGAAGGCGTCCAAGGAGACGAAGTCCAGCATGTTGCTCACGCGGACCTCGCCGGCCTGCTCATCCGCCCAGGCAAAGCGCGCCGGCTCGAGGATCTTCTTGTACTCGATCAGGCCGGTGTGGGGCGTGCGGTCCGGATAGTTGAGGGCGTCCACGCAGAAGTTGGAATCGTTGGGCTCGTCGCCGAAATCGCCGCCGTAGGCGTAGTATTCCTCGCCGTCGTCGGTGACGCAGAGCATGCCGTGGTCGACCCACTCCCAGATGCAGCCACCGATGAGGCGCTTGGAGCCGTAGAAGGCGTCCCAGTACTCCTTAATGGAGCCGGGGCCGAGGCCCATGGCGTGGGCGTATTCGCGCATGAAGAAGGGCAGCGGGCTGTCGGACTTGCCCTCTTCGATGACGTCCGGCACGCTGTTGTACATGACGGAGGAGATATCCGTGGTCTTGAAGGTGCGGTCGCCCTCGTAGTGGATGGGACGGCTCTTGTCGATGGCGAGGATGGCGACCTTCATGGGCTGGTGGTTCTGGCCGTAGCCGGACTCGTTGCCCAGAGACCAGATGATGATGGAGGCGTGGTTGCGGTCGCGGCCGACCATGCGGGTGGCGCGGTCCACGTAGGCGGCGGTCCACTCCGGGGAATCGGAGAGGAAGTTCCAGGGGTTCTCCGGGGAATGGCGGAAGGCCATGAACTCCTCGCGGGAATGGAACTCGACCTGACCCTGGGCGCGGGCTAAGACGCTCATGCCGTGGCACTCGAGGTCCGCCTCGTCCACGACGTAGAGGCCGTACTTGTCGCACAGGGAGAGCCAGCGCGGATCGTTCGGATAGTGCGAGGTGCGCACGGTGTTGATATTGTGCTTCTTCATCTGCTCGATATCGAGGATGAGCTTGTCGATGGGCGTGACGTGGCCCAGCTCGCTGTCGGTATCGTGGCGGTTGACGCCCTTGAGCTTGACCATGCGGCCATTGACCCAGAGGGCCTGGTCGCGGATCTCGACCTTCTTGAAGCCGACGTCCACCCGCTGTACCTCGGTGAGGGTGCCCTCCGCCTCGAGGATGACCAGCAGCGTGTAGAGCTCCGGCGTCTCGGCGGTCCACTTCTTCACCGCGGGCACGTTGAACTCGAAGGCGGTCTCGGCCGCGGCGGCGGCGCACTTCTCCTCGACGATCTCGCCGTCCTTCATGAGGCGGGCCTTGACGGCGTGGCCGGCGGTCTCGCCGATGACTTCGCAGCGGACATTCAGAATGCCGTCGGCGTATTTCCCGTCGAGCGTCGCGTCGGCGATGATATCGCGCACGTGGGTCTTGGGCGTGCCCAGGAGATACACGTCGCGGAAGATGCCGGAGAGGCGCCACATATCCTGATCCTCGAGGTAGGAGCCGTCGGACCACTTATACACCTTCACGGCCACGACGTTCTCGCCCGGCTCGACCAGAGCGGTGATATCGAACTCAGCCGGCATGTGCGGGACCTTGGAGAAGCCCGCGAGCTTGCCGTTGATCCAGACGTAGTAGGCGGAATCCACGCCGTCGAAGTTGATGGTCACGCGGCGGCCGTCCCAGCCCTTGGGCAGGGTGAACTCGCGGCGATAGATGCCCACGGGGCTGTTGTCCGGCACGTGGGGCGGATCGCACGGGAAGGGATAATTGACGTTGGTATAGTGGGGAATGTCATAGCCGTGCATCTGCCAGTTGCTCGGCACGTCCAGCTTGTTCCACTCCATCTCGTCCATGTAGTAGCCGGGCTCCATGAAATCCTCGGGCGTGACGCCGTCCGGGGCGTAGAAGAAATCCCAGCGGCCGTTGAGAAGACGGAACATCTCGGACAGGCCGCGGTCGCCGAGGAGAGCGGTCTCCACGCACTGGAAGGGGAAGGTCGCCGCGCGGGGCGCTTCGCGGTGGATGTGGAGCACAGCGGGGTTCTGCCAGTCCGGCAGGGGCTTTTTGGCCATAGGGGGCTCCCTCCTTGATATGGTATTTCGGTCTTGTCAGGGGTTCTATGGACACACAAGTTCAGTATAACAGAATGCGCGCGTTTTGCAACGGTTTCTTGTGAACAAATTTTGGCCGCCTCGCCTCATTCCGCGCGGGTGAAGGTGCAGGTCCAGCAGCCGCCGGCCATGGGCGTTCCGCGCCGCAGGAGGAGCGCCCAGAGGGGCTCTCCCTCGCCTTCTGGGGAGACCTGCGCAACCGAGGGCTCCATTTCGCCGTCCCACTGGAGATACACCGGCCCCAGGCGCACGCGCGGCGCTCCCACGGCCACGACCGGCCGCACGGGCGTCACGAAGCGCAGGGCGCAGGGGCGGCGGTCCCCTGCGAAATCAAAGGCGTCCAGGAGGCGTACGGTATCGCCGCTGTTGGTGATCATCACCGTGCGCTGCCAGGTGGAGATGCTCGCCTCGGCGGGGAAAGTGGGGGCGACGTCCATGGACAGGGAGAGGAAGCCCTCCGCCTTGGCCTGGATATCGCGCGCGCCGGAGCGGCTCTGGCGGCAATCGTTGGGTTCGGGCAGGGAGCGCGCCGCCGCGCCTTCCGGCCCTTCCACGAGGACCGGCGCGCCGTCCAGGAAGAGGACGAGGGCCCCGGCGTGCAGCGCCGCCCAGAAGCCCTTGCCGCCTTCGGGACGCGCGGCGATGTAGCCCATGCGCCGCACCTCGGCGCATTCGGGCAGGACGAGCGCGCCCTTCTCCCGCTCCAGGGAGGCGCGCCAGAGAGCGTCCAGCACCCTGGCGGTGATGTTCCCGGGCGCGGCGTCTTCTTCCGCGTTCAGGGAGCGCAGGCGCGCGCCGAGGGCGCACAGATCGTCGTCGTCGAAGGCCGCGCCGATGCGGTACACGTCCGAGCCGGAAAGCCGGGGACGCATGGCGGTCTTTTCGTCGGTGAAGTAGGGGCCGCCCATGGCCAGATCCAGGGGCAGGCGCATCTGGAGGCGGATCTCCTCGTCTCCGCGCAGGCCGCTCTGGCCGGAGCAGGCGAGGTCGGTCAGGAGCAGGGCGTCGGCCAGGGCGCAGGCGCTCTCCAGCCAGCTCTCCAGACCACCCTGGCTGTGGGCCGCCGCCAGCCACCCGCCGGTGAGACAGCGGTCGGCGATGCGCAAGGCGTTTTTGAGCCGCAGCCAGCGGGCGGAATCGTCCTGGGGGATCAGCAGGCAGGCGACCGTGAAGGCGCGCGCGGCGCAGGGGGCGTCGGCGCGGCGCAGGGCGGCTTCGCAGCAGGCGGGGTCGTCCAGCCAGGAGAGGACGCGATCCTCGCACTCGCCCGCCGCGCGGACGTTCATGCCCGGGGCGTAGCGCTCCAGGCCCTCGCCCAGCAGCGGCAGCGCCCAGCCGACCAGCTCCGCCGTCTCGGCGGCGAAGGTATCCGGCGAGAGGCCGCGCATGGGGACGGCCCGCCGCGTGGACTGGTTCCAGGAGGGCTCGTTCAGGAGCTGATAGAGGGCCTCGGCGGCTGCGGGCAGGAAGCGGCCCTTCTGCTCGACGGCCTCTCCGAAGCAGAGCGCGGCGCAGGCGCGGCGCGCTTCGGCGCGCCGGGAGTCGTAATCCGCGGCGGAGGCGCGCCAGAGGGCGAGGTCCGCCTGGGGCAGTGGCGCGGCGAGGGCTTTCTCCGCCGCGGCGAGGAGCCCGTCGCGCGCGCTCGCGGGCAGGCGCGGCAGGTCCTCGCGCCGGAAGACCTGGAATTCTCCGGCGGGAAGGAGCAAAGTGACCATGGGTTCAAAGTGCTGCGAGATCACGTTCCATCAGCTCCGCTCTCGGTTTCTTTTGTGGACAGCCGCGCCATTTGGCGGAAGGGCAGGATGACGAACAGATATTCCGGATCCGCATTTCTTCTGGATGCCGTTATCGTCCTGCCAAATTGCGTTCATACAGGGTTTCTTCATCGTTCATTTCGCCGCTGGGCGCGAACCCGAAGGATTTGTACAGATGTACGGCCGCGACATTGCTTTCTTTTGTCGAAAGCCGGATGTTGGCCGCACCGTTATCTTGAAAACAGGCGACGATCTGTTTAGCGCCTCTTTGCCGTAGCCCCGTCCCTGGTATCGACCGCCGATCATGAACCGCCAGAGCCAGTACCTGCTGTCGGGGTCTTCATCGTCCGGCTCGTACGCAGACATCGTGAACCCAACGGCTTGGCCGTCCGCATAGATCAGAAACGGCCTGGCGGCTTCGGGGCGCTCCCTGGCCGCCTCCAACGAAATCTCGTTCGTGGCGATATACTCCGATTGCGCCTTAGTCATCTTGAGACGGACGCAATCGTCCCGATTTGATCCATCAACCGCTTTTCATTCAATGATCATTGCCGCTCCTTTGGCGGGAAGGGGAATGCCCTCGCCAGACCCCGGCTTCGCGCGCGGTCTCAGAAGGGATCGGAGGCGTCGAAGAACATCGGCGCGCCCGCGGCGGCCGAGTTCTTGGCCGTATCGATGAGCTTTTGCAGCTTCGTCCCGTGGAAGATGGAGGGCTCCGGCGTGCCGCCGTGGGCGATCTTCTCCAGGAAGGAGTACATGCAGTGGGTGTGGGCGCGGTCCCAGCCGATGGCGTTCTTGGAGGGCAGGAAGGAGCCGCCCGGCGCGCCGTAGCGGGCCACGCACTCGATGCGCGTGAAGCCCTTCATGCCGCCGTAGACGGCGTCCGGCAAGGTGTTGTCGTAGAACCAGAGCCAATCCGGCTCCATGAGGTTCCAGCGGATGGCGCCCTTGGTGCCGTAGATCTCCAGGAGCATCTCGTCGTTGGCGCCGGTGGCGATCTTGCTGGCCTCCACGGTGCCGATGGCGCCGGAAGGCAGGCGCAGCGTCATGACGGCGTGGTCTTCGGCGATGTCCTCGCCGAGGGCCTGGCCGCCGCCGGGCAGGGGACGCGCGTCGTAGAGGCGGTTGCAGGCGCAGAAGACGCTCTCCGGCCAGCCGATCATCCAGGTGACGAGATCGAGCGCGTGCACGGCCAAATCGTTGAGCACGCCGCCGCCGGCAAGCTGCTTCCAGCCCGCGGGGCGGTTCGGGTCCACCGAGCCGGAGTGCAGATACCGGCAGGTGAACTGGGTGATCTCGCCGAGAAGCCCGGCCTCGCAGATCTCCTTGGCGCGCAGCGTGGAGGGGAAGAAGCGGTCGTTGAAGACGACCTGGTGCAGCCCCTGGGCCTCGCGCGCGGCCAGGGCGATGCGCCGCGCGGAGGGATAATCCGCGGCGACGGGTTTATCGAGATAGACGTGCTTGCCGGCCCGGAGCGCGGCGATAGCGATCTCCTCGTGCAGATCGTTGGGCGTGCAGATGGAGACGGCATCGATATCTTCCCGGGCGAGGACCTCGCGCCAGTCCAGGGAGGTTTCCGGGAAACCGAAGGCGGCCTGCGCCTCCTCGACGGATTCCCTGCGCCGGGAGCAGACCATGCGCAGCTCCGGGCGGAAATCCAGCCCTTTGTAATACAGGGGGACGTTGCGCGCCGACTGCGCGTGCGTGCGCCCCATAAATCCCCAGCCGATCACCGCGTATCCGATGGTCTTCATATTCCCCGCCTGCCTTCCGCCGAGAGTTCTATGGGAAAATGATACCACAAAGCCGGGGCGGGTTCAACCGTCCCGGGGCGCGAAAAAGGCCCGCGGAGCGGTGGCTCCGCGGGCCTGGAGGGAGTTGTGGGGGCGTCAGCCGACGAGGCGGCTGTAGAGATCGACCACCAGCTGGAAGGTCTCGGGCGTCATGACGCCGACCTGCTCGGGCTGGAGCGTCTCGAAGAAGGTGGGATCCTCGCGCTGGAGGGTCTCCACGGCGGCCTTGGTCTCGGCGTCGTACACGCCGGTCGCGGCGTAGTCCACCGGGAAGTAGGCGGTGCCCAGATCCAGGTCGGACTTCATGAGCACCTTCTGGATCCAGGTGACGACCTTCCGGGTCTCGTCCTGGGGCTTGTCCGGATAGGCGGCGTTGTAGTTCTCCAGCAGGCCGGAGAGCTGCTCGTCCGTCACCACCTGCACGGGCTCGGCCGGCTGCACGGGCGCGGGCGTGGGTTCCGGAACCGGCTCCGGAGTGGGCTCGGGAATGGGTTCGGGCGTCGGGGAGACGGTGTAGCGCACGTAGATGGCGCGCAGCTCGGCGATCTCGTCGGCGCTGGCGAACTCGGCGCTCAGGCGGTTTTTGTCGTTGCCCGCTTCGAAGACGTAGCCTTCGCGCGCGGAGGCGGGAGCGGAGACGCTCACGCTGGTCTCCGTGGTCGTCTGGACCTCGCCCTGGATGGCTTCATCCGGGGAGCCGGTGATGACGCCGTCCACCGCGGTGAAGTAGTACTGGGTGAGGCGGTAGCTG